>NZ_PGDQ01000010.1 GCF_003073135.1 Euzebya rosea | reverse complement strand
CCGCGGTCCGGGCGCAGCTGCACGACCAGCACGGCACAGAGCGGGGCACCCGCATCACCGACACGATGCGCAACATGGTCATCTTCCCCAACCTGGTCGTCAACGACATCACGGCGTTGACGGTGCGGACCTTCCAGCCGACCGGGCCCGACACCATGTCGGTGGACGCCTGGGCGCTGGCCCCGGTGGAGGAGGAGGGCGCGGCGCTGCACCGACGCCTGCAGAGCTTCCTGGAGATCCTGGGACCGGCCGGGTTCGCCACCCCCGATGACGCCGAGGCCCTGGAGTCCTGCCAGATCGGGTTCGCCTCCGGCGGCGTCACCCACAACGACATCTCCAAGGGGTACGGCACCACCGAGCGCGACGGCGAGCTGCAGATGCGCTCCTGGTGGCGCGAGTGGCACCACCGAATGACCGGCCGACCACGACCGACGGTCCCGGCCGAGTCCGCAGTGACGGCAGGAGCATCCTGATGACGCAGATCGACTTCGACGCGCTCGTCCAACCGACGAGGATCCACGGAAGCCTCTACACCTCGCCGTCCGTGCACGACGCCGAACTCTCCCGCATCTTCCACCAGGGCTGGGTCTTCCTGGCCCATGACTCAGAGGTCGCCAGCCCAGGCGACTACGTGACCCGCACGATCGGTGGCCAACCGTTGATCGTGGCCCGCGGGCGCGACGACGTCGTCCGGGCGTTCTTCAACCGCTGCACCCACCGGGCGAACCTGGTGTGCAGGGCCGACGCAGGGAACGCGTCCTCGTTCCGCTGTCCATACCACGGCTGGACCTTCGCCAGCGACGGGGCCCTGACCGGCGTGCCGATGCGTGAGGGCTACGGCACGGACCACGACGACACGCAGGCCCGTCTGGGCCTTGCGCCGATCGCCGAGCTCGACAGCTACCGGGGCTTCGTCTTCGGCCGACTCACCGGCGCCGGACCATCCCTCAGCGATCACCTGGGCAAGGCCACGACCGCCATCGACCGGCTGGTGGACCTGTCCCCCACCGGCAAGCTCAACCTGCGAAACGGGTGGATCCGACACCTCAACCGCGCGAACTGGAAGACCCTGCTGGAGAACCAGGTCGATGGCTACCACGCGCTGTTCGTCCACCAGTCGGTGTACCGCGCCGTGTCCCCCCGACGCGCCGAGTACGGGTCCGGGGAGACACGGATCGCGGTCAGGGACCTGGGTGGTGGACATTGTGAGATCGACTACACCGACGAGTGGCGTCGCCTCGACCGTGAGTTCGCCTGGTTCGGCAACATCGACCGTGCCCGCGTGCCGCGCTACATCGAGGCCATGACCGTCGCGCGAGACGGCCGTCTGCGCCAGCTCCTGGTCGACGGCCCGCCGCACACGGTGATCTTCCCCAACCTGTTCCTCGCCGAGCTCAACGTGATGATGTTCGAACCACTGGCCCCCGGGCAGACGGTGGTCCACACCGCTCCCGCCCTGCTCGACGGCGGGGAGGAGATGAATGAGCGCATCCTTCGTCGCGCCGAAGGCGCCATGGGACCCGCTGGCTTCCTGATCGCCGACGACGCCGACATGAGCGAGCGAAACCAGATCGGCCTGGAGGCCGGCACACCCGAATGGGTGGAGCTGAGCCGGGGTCTTGAGTCCGAGGAGACCGACATCCGCGGCACCCACAGCTTCGATGAGTCCGCGGAGACGACCCAGCGGGCGATCTGGCAGCACTACCGCTCCGTGATGACCGGTGTGCACGCATGACCACCACACGCGCCGATGACCAGTCGCGGTCACCGTGGGGAGTGCGCGAGGACGTGCTCGCCTTCATCGTTCGGGAGGCACGGCTGGCCGACGAGCACGCCTACGAGGAGTGGGAGTCGCTGTGGGACGACGAGGCGCTCTACTGGGTGCCCCGGGACCCTGAGCGCGAATGGCGAGACCAGTTCTCCTACATAGCCGACAACCGGGCCCGCCTGCGCAGCAGGATCGCCCAGCTGTGCACAGGGCACCGCTACTCCCAGGTCCCGCCGTCCCGAATGCGTCGCATGCTCGCCAACTTCGAGACCACGTCGGCCACGACTGATCTGGTGTCGGTCGCCTGCAACTTCGTTCTGCACGAGTACCGCCACGGGGCCACCGTGTGGGCAGGCCGCTACCGGTACACCGTCGTCCGCGGACAGGATGGTCTTCGGCTTCGCGAGAAGGTCGTGGAGCTGGTCAACGCCCAGGGCCCGATCCCGACCTTGGGCTTCCTGATCTGACATGACGTCCCTGCTCGTCGGTGACATCCCTCGCCGAAACGCTCGCCGTCTCGGCTCCAAGCCCGCGGTGGTGTGCCAGGACCGCACCCTGTCCTGGTCCGCGGTCGACGAACGATCGAATCGTCTGGCCACCGCGCTCCTCGACAGCGGTCTCCGGTCCGGCGACCGCGTTGCCGTCTGCTCCAGGAACTGTCTGGAATGGCCCGAGATCGTCTTCGGCCTGGCCAAGGCAGGGCTTGTCCTGGTCCCGATCAACACGCGGCTGGCTGTCGATGAGGTCGCTCACGCGCTCGGGGTCGTGGAGCCAGCGGCCGCCATCCTGCATCACGACCATGTCGCCGACCTCGGGGAGGTCTTCGCGGACCCCCTCCTGCCGGTGCTCGAGATCGGTGGAGGCGAGCTCGGCCGGCCGTACGACACCGCACTGACAAGCGGGTGGGCGGTCGACCCCACCCCGGCCGGTCTGCATGGTGATGACCCCCGGGTGCTGCTGTTCACCAGCGGCACGACCGGACGTCCGAAGGCGGCGATCCACTCCCACGAGGGAATGCTGATGGCCGCCCTTGACCACCTGATCCTCACCCGGGGTCGACACGATGACGTGTGCCTGGCCGCCACACCCTTCTTCACCGCGGGGGGGATGATGCGGACGCTCAACTGGACCCATCTCGGCCAGACCATGGTCGTCATGCCCCGGTTCGACGAGGCTGCCGCGCTGGCGCTCGTCGAGCGCCATCGGATCACCACCACGATCATGGTGCCGACCATGCTGGCCCGCCTGCTGGACGCCCACAACGGCAGCCACGACACCAGCAGCCTGCGGCTGGTCGGGTACGGATCCGCCCCGATGCCGACCGCACTCGCCAAGGAAGCCAGCGGTGCGCTGGGAACCCCGCTGTTCCAGCAGTACGGCTCGACCGAGACCGGCGGCCTGGTGACCTTCCTGTCACCTGAGCACCATCGTCGAGCCCTCGAGGGTGAGGAGCACCTCTTGGCATCGTGCGGAATGGAGACACCCTTGTCGGAGATCCGTGTCCTGGTCGGCCCGGGGGTGGAGGCCGAGATGGGAGGGCTCGGGGAGATCGCCGTCCGCGGACCGTCCCTCGCCACGGGCTACTGGGGCCGAGCGCAGGACTGGGCCGCCACCACCGACGACGGTTGGTTGCTCACCGGCGATGTGGGTCGGCAGGACGAGGAGGGGCTCATCTATCTGGTCGACCGCAAGAACGACATGATCGTCAGCGGGGCGTTCAACGTCTACCCGGCGGAGATCGAGCGGGTGCTGACCAGCGATCCACGCGTCCGGCTCGCCGCCGTCGTCGGCGCCGCGGACTCGGAGTGGGGCGAGCGGCCCGTGGCCTACGTGGTCCCTCGACGGGGGGCGCCTGCGGAGAATCTTGTGGAGGACCTCACCGATCTCTGCAGAACACATCTGGCCGGCTACAAGCAGCCTCGCGAGGTGCATCTCCGGGATGACCTGCCCACAACCGCCGCCGGGAAGATCCTGCGCCGTGCGCTCCGCACCCCGCCGGAATCCGGTGAACGGAACGTACCACGCCCCTGATCGACCTAAAGTCGGATAATCATCCTACGTTCAATAACTCGGAGCAGAAAAGACATGGCTGGACCACGAATGGTTGTGTGCGCATCCCACAGCCCCCTGATGGACGGGGCCGATGGGGGTCCGGGCGGTGCCCGGTTCATCGACGCGCTCGGTGACGTCGCCGCCCGGGTGGCGCGGTTCGACCCGGAGCTCGTGGTCTTCTTCGGCCCCGACCACGTACGGGCGTTCGTGGGCGTCGTCCCGAGCATCGCCGTGGTCCGCAGTGCGGTGGGGTACGGCGACTGGGGCACTCCGGCTACCCCCTACGACGTGGACCGACGGGCTGCCGACGGGGCCGCTGTCGCACTCCTCGACGCCGGCTTCGACGTGACCGTGGGCGACGAGGTGCGACTTGACCACGGATTCGGCCAGAGCTGGACGCAGCTCATCGGCGAACTCGACGCCGTGCCGATCCTGCCGATCGTCCTCAACTGCGCGCGTCCGCCGCTCGCCCCGCTCTCCCGGGCGCTCGGCGTAGGGCGCATCATCGGCGATCATCTCGCCGACGATCCTCGGCGGATCATGTTCCTGGGGAGCGGCGGCCTCTCCCACTCGCCACCGGCGTTGGAGACCGACACCAGCCACCTCTCGGAGGATGAGCGGCGCCGGTTCAACCTCGATCGCGTGAGGGAGGCCGGGGAACGCATCGACCCCGCGTGGGACGACCGCGTCATCACCCGGCTGTGCGACGGCGATCTGGACGCGCTGGCCTCGATGTCATCAGAGGAGGTCCTTGCCGCCGGCGTGGGCGCCAACGAACTCCGCACGTGGATCGCTGCGTGCGCCGCGAGCCCCGTCCTTCCCCAGCTGGTGGCCTATGAGCCGATCCCATCGTGGATCACCGGCATGGGCCTGATCGCGGGTGCCGCATGAGCCCGGCGTCCGACCCCGCCGAACGGGCCCTGCAGATGGTGGATGAGGATCGGGTCCATCGTGACATCTACCGGGACCCAGAGGCCTTCGTGGCCGAGATGGACCTCATCTTCTCCCGGACGTGGGTCTACGTCGCGCACGAATCGGAGGTCGCGGAGGTCGGTGACTACAAGTCCACCCGGATCGGCACCCAGCCGGTCATCGTCAACCGCGACCGGCAGGGGCGCATCCGCGTCATGCTCAACCGGTGCCGTCACCGGGCGGCCACCGTGTGCCAGTTGCGCAGCGGCAACGCCACGTCCTTCCGCTGCCAGTACCACGGATGGACCTACGACGCCTCCGGCGACCTGGTTGGCGTGCCGTTCCCCGAAGGCTACGAGCATCGTGACCGTGACGAGCTGGGACTGATTCAGGCTCCACGAGTCGAGAGCTACCGAGGGCTCATCTTCGCCAGCCTCGCCGCCGACGTGCCGCCGCTCGTGGACCACCTTGGCGGGGCCCGTCCCTACATCGATCGATTCCTGGATCACCTGCCCGGCCACCAGCTGGTGGTCGCCGACCAGGCCCATCGGATGGTCTTCGACGGCAACTGGAAGCTGCAGATGGAGAACGGGGTTGACGGCTACCACGCCAACTTCACCCATCAGTCCTTCTTCGCGCTGATGCAGCAGGCCACGGGTGAGCAGTCGCGGTACATATCCAGCAAGGACGAGGCGCAGTCGGCAGGCCCGATCTCTGCCTCCCTCGGCAACGGCCACGGTCTGCTCGACCAGAGCCAAGCGGCCAGCGGCGTGCTGCGCCAGCGGCTACGCACCCTTCAGGGTGCGCCCCCGGACGAGGCTGACCTGACCGCCTACTTCGGGGTGCCCGATGCCGAGGCGCTCTTCAACGCCACCCCCGGCCCGGGGTTCAACGTCGCGGTCTTCCCGAACCTGCAGCTGATCGGCATCCAGATCAGGGAGATCCTGCCGGTCGCGGTCGATCGGACGGAGGTCGTGATCCGTCCGATGCTGGGACAGGGTGCGCCGGCGGCCATCAACCGACTGCGCCTGCGCTATCACGAGCTTTTCTACGGGATCGGGGGGTTCGGTCAGCCCGACGACATGGAGATGTTCCGACGCGTCGATGCTGGCCTGGATGCCACGAGCGACGAGTGGCTGTGGCTGGACCGCGGACGTCGGCGCGAACGGACCGGGCCCGAGGGGTCACGGACGGGGCACATCACCGATGAGGCGCCCCAGCGCGGGCAGTACGCCCGCTACCGGGAGCTCATGGCGGCAGGGGGCGAGGTCAATGGCTGATCTCGTCGCAGAGGCCGCCGAGCCTGGCGTCACCCAGCTGCTCGCCACCGAGTCCATGCTGCTGGACCAGCGTCGATTCAGCGACTGGCTGACGCTCTGGGCTCCTGATGGATGCTACTGGATTCCAGTCGACCCGGATCTCGTCGATGGTCGTGACGCGGTCAACCATGTCCTCGACGATCTTGGTCGTCTGCGTACCCGTGTCGATCGTCTGCTCGGCCCGGCAGCCCACACCGAGGAGCCGCCGGCCCGATCGGCCCGGGTCCTGGGAACCACGATCACCTTGGCCTCATCCGAGCTGACCCACGTCGTGACCCCGTTTGTCCTGACGGCCCATCGCCATGGCCGCACGGCTCTTGTGTCCGGCCACTACCACCACCACCTCCGCACCACGGCTGACGGGCTTCGCATCGTCACCAAGCGGGTCGACCTCATCGACGCCGACGCGCCGCTGAACTCCTTGCCGACCCTCCTCTGAGCCCAACCCCGGGCGGCCGGACCGGGGACTGAACAGACAGGAACGAACGTGAACACCTTCTTTGAACGGCTGCGGCGGGTGATGCCGCTGATCATGCTCCTGACCCTTGCACTTGTCGCTTCCGCGTGCGGTGGCGACGGCGACGACGCCGAGGAGTCCACCGAGGCCGAAGCGCCGACCGAGGCCGAAGCGCCGACCGAGGCCGAAGCGCCGACCGAGGCCGAAGCGCCGACCGAGGCCGAAGCGCCGACCGAGGCCGAAGCGCCGACCGAGGCCGAAGCGCCGACCGAGGTAGCCGGAGCAGACGAGTCCTGCCCTGGCACCGAGCCACTGACCCTCCGAGTGGCCGCGATCGCTGGTAGCCGCGCGATGACCACGGGTCTGTGGCTCGGCGTCGCTGAGCAGGCCGGGATCCTGGAAGAAGAGGGCCTCACCCTGGACATCGTGGACTTCCGGGCCTCGGCTGACGTGAACAACGGGCTGCTCTCCGGCGACCTGGACGTCGCCGTCAACGGGTCTGGCGGGATCGTCGCGACCGCCCAGGGCGGCGATGTGATCGGCGTCGGCGGCGGGGTCGACGTGTCGGTGTGGGAGCCACTGGTCAACACCGATCGGGTGAGCGGCTGGGACGACCTCGCCGGGAAGACGGTGGCGGTGTCCAGCACCAGCGGCGTCGTCTGGGCGGTCCTCGGCGACCTGCTGGCCGAGATCGGCCTGACCCACGACGACATCGACCCCGTCGTGATCGGGTCGACGTTCGAGAACTACGCGGCGCTGGAATCGGGGCAGGTGGACTGGATCCCGGGTGCCGCCCCCGTGAACTTCATCGGTGAGGACGCTGGCTTCGGTCGTCTGGGCTACGCCGCCCCTGGCGGTGAGGTGCCGCTGTTCACCTCCGGCTATGTGTCGACGACGAACGCCTTCGCCGCAGAGAACCCCGACTCAGTCGTCCGGTTCCTCCGGGCATGGATCCGGACTGGTCAGTGGGCGAAGGACGCGGCCAACTTCGATCGCGTCGTCGAGATCGCCGCCGAGGTCTCAGAGGTCGAGGAGTCCGTCGCCCGTCGGTCCATGGAGCTGTACCTCCTCGGCGACGTCCACTCGCCATACTTCCTCGCCGAGAACGGTGAGATCAACGACGAGTCCCTGCAGAACCTCATCGACAGCATGGTTCGCCAGGAGATCCTCGAGGAGGCTCCCTCGCTCGACGAGGTCCGCACCCATGAGTACGCCCGACGGGCTGCCGCCTGCCTCTGAGGCCCTCCACCGTCCGGGCAAGCCCTTCTCCGCAGGGCTTGCCCGGACACCTCCCAACTCCCCCTCCCCCTTGCCAACCGCCGAGTGAGGCACCCGTGACCGACACCATCGACATCAGTCCCCCGTCCGTCGCCCAGGACACCGCCGCCCCGCACGCCCCCGCCGGACGCCGGCGACGCCGTCCGCCGCTGTCATTGCTGTCAGTGATCGGTGGGTTCCTGCTGTGGGAGGCGGCGCTCGCGGTCTTCGAGGTCAGCGAGTTCGCGCTCGTCCCGCCGACACAGATCATCGGTGAGTTCGTGGTCGTGATCCGAGATGGTCTCATCTGGGAGCACTTGCGGATCAGTGTCCTTGCCTTCCTCTTCGGGTTCGCCGTGTCCGCGGCGCTGGCCATCCCCCTGGGCCTCATCGCCGGTTCCAGCCGGACCTTCGGCGAGATCGCGTCGCCATGGATCGCGGGGCTCTACGCCACGCCCATGATCGCCCTCGCCCCACTCCTGATCATCGCCCTCGGATTCGGCATCCAGGCCAAGATGGCCGTGGTCGCCTTCGCCTGCTTCTTCCCGATGGTGATCAACACCATCTCCGGGGTCAAGGCGGTTGAGGGTTCCTTGCTGGACGTCAGCACCGCCTTCGGTGCGACACGGTCGGAGACCTTCCGCAAGGTACTTCTGCCGGGCTCCGTCCCGTTCATCATGGCCGGACTCCAGCTGGCCGTCGGTCGCGGTGTGGTGGGCCTCGTCGTCGCTGACCTGTTCGGCTCGCGGGCGGGGCTCGGGCTCTTCCTGCTCAACAGCGCCCAGGCCTTCAACATCGCCCGGGTCTTCGTTGCGGCGCTCACCCTCGCCATGCTCGGCGTCCTGTTCAGCGCGGTGCTTCGGACCATCGAAGGCCGGATGCTCCGGTGGCGCCCTTGAACCGGCCCCAACCGGACGTCGGCCATGTTGGAGGTGCCACGGACGACGGGGACGGCAGCGGGCTGTCGTTTCCCCTCCTGCTCGTCCTCGCCATGGCGGTCGGGCCCTACCTCCAGCTGGGACTGACCGCCATCGCGCCGGTGCTTCGAGAGGAACTCGGACTGTCGCGAACCGAGGTCGGCGCACTTCCGGCGGTCCTGTCCATGGTCGCCTGCCTCACCGCGTGGTCGTGGGGTCGATGGATCGACCGAGCCTCCGCCGGACGCGTGGCGACCGCGCTGTTCGTGGCGTCGACCGCCGGCTTCGTCGTGGCCGCCCTGGCCCCAGGCTTCGTCTGGCTCCTCCCTGCCGTCATGCTGGCGGGGGTGGCAATGGGCGGGTCGAACCCGGTGACCAACGACCTCATCATGTCCCGCTACGCCGTCGGAAGACGCGGCGTGATCATGGGGATCAAGCAGTCCGGCGTCAACGTGGGCATCCTGCTCGCCGGTCTCGTGCTCCCGCTGGCTGCGGCGGCGGGTCGCTGGCGCGAGGCTCTGCTGGTCAGCGCCGTCCTGCCACTTGGAGGACTGCTGTTGGTGTGGAGGCCGTGGGGCACGGGTGGGGCGCCCAGCGCGCAGCAGGTCGCCGACGTGGCAGGCAGCCCGCCCAGTCCCCGGATGCCGGACGAGGTCCGTGACCCGTTGCGGCTCCTCCTGGCCTACACCGGCATCATGGGAGCAGCCGTCTCCTCAGGGAGCACCTATGCCCCGCTGTTCGCCTTCGAGTCACTCGACATCGGCACGGGTGCGGCTGGGCTGGTGACGGCGGTGCTGGGGGGCGTCGGGGTTGTGGCACGGCTGTCATGGGGACGGGTGGCTGATCGGCACACCGACCCGCGCCGGTTGCTCCAGGTCATGGCGTTCGGCACCGCCGTCGGCGGTGTCCTGGTTGCGGTGCTTGGGACGATCTCCTACCCACTGCTCCTCCTCGCCCTGGTGGTCTACGCGTCGTTCTCCAGCGCCTGGGTGGTGGTGGCGATGCTGACGACCACGAGCGCCGTCCCATCTGCCCGGTCGGGACAGGCCACCGGGCTGGTGATGATGCTGTTCTACGCCGGCTACATGGTCGGCCCTGTCTCCTTCGGGTGGTTGGTTGACACCTTCAACACCTACACTCCCGCGTTCGGTGCACTCGTCATGATGGCCCTTGTCGCCACCGTGGTCCCCCGCCGGATGCAGCTCCGCATCCAGGAGGTTCCATGACCACCAACGATCCGCGATGGGAGCACGACGGCGTCGTCGTGGCGAGTGAGTTCGCCGCGGTCCGCGTGCGGCTCGACACATCGGCCAACGGACCCCGGTTGCGGGTCGAGGACCTCGACGGCGATGCCGTCGTCTACCTCGAACCGCTGGAGTTGGCCAGCTTCTGCCTGGCAACCGACGCAGACCGACGCCGCTGGCTCGCCGTGGGCGCCTACCACGAACCCCCCGAGCACACGCCTGGGGAAATGTCAGACCCCGATCAAGGAGTTGCCTGATGCCCCGATCCGCCGCGCACGCCGACACCCTGGGAACGCGGGAGGGCGTGGCCATCACCGCGACCGCGGTGAATCGCACGTTCGCCAGTCCCAACGGCAGCACCTTCACGGCGCTGCACGATGTGGCCCTGGACATCACCGCCGGCGAGTTCGTCGCCGTGGTCGGACCATCCGGCTGCGGCAAGACCACGCTGCTGCGGATCGTCATGGGGCTGGAGCAGCCAAGCTCCGGGGAGGTCACCTTCGACGCCGGCGGGGACGTGGTGACTCGGAGCTTCGTGTTCCAGCAGTCCTCCCTCCTGCCATGGCGCACCGTCGAGGACAACATCGCCTTCGGTCTTGAGCTGCAGTGCCGGCGCGACCAGCGAGCCACCGGTGAGGAGCGCATGACGGAGCTGTTGGAGCTGACAGGGCTCAGCCAGTTCCGGGACTACTACCCGTCGCAGCTGTCCGGGGGCATGCAGCAGCGGGTCAACCTCGCCCGGGCACTGGCCATTGATCCCAACGTCCTGCTGATGGATGAACCGTTCAGCGCGCTGGACGCGATGACCAAGGAGCACCTGCAGCGTGAGCTGACCGCGATCGCCGCCCATCTGCGTGCAACCGTTCTGTTCGTCACCCATGACATTCGCGAGGCCGTCTTCCTCGCCGATCGGGTTGTCGTGATGGCCACCCACCCAGGGCGGATCGTCGAGACGGTGCGCGTGGACGCACCCGAGATGCGCGACGAGGAGTTCCAGCGCTCACCAGAGCTCGCGGAACAGGCAAGGGAGATCTGGGCGATGCTGGGGCATGCCCAACGCCCGTCCGCCGACCGCACGTCTGCATGAGGCGGGCGCCCGATGGACCTTGAGCTGGACGGGCGGACCTTCGCCATGACCGGGTCGACCAGGGGCCTTGGCCGGGCGGTGGCGGAGGTCCTGGTCGCCGAGGGGGCCAACGTGGTCGTCGCCTCCCGCGATCGTGACCGTGCGGCACGAACGGCTTCCGAGCTCGGCGAGCGCGCGCACGGGGTCCAGCTCGACCTCCGGGATCCCGCCTGCGGGAAGGCCTTGGTCGAGGCTGCACGTGCGCGCTTCGGCGGGCTCCATGGCGCGCTCATCAACCACTGGGGCCCCCCCTCGGGAGGGGCGTTGGAGATCACTGACCAGGCGTTGACCGCGACGGTGGATCTCGGTCTTGCGGCTGTCGTGCGGCTGCTCCGGGACCTCGGAGGGGCGCTTCCCGAAGGCGCCGCCATGCTGGTGGTCGGGTCGGTCACGGTTCGAGAGCCTGCCGACAGCCTCGTCGGGTCGAACCTGTCGCGGCCGGGTGTGTGGGGCTACGTCAAGCACCTCTCGCGGCCATTGGGCGAGCGAGGGGTCCGCGTGAACATGATCCTGCCCGGTGCGTTCGCGACGGAGCGACTTCGTGAGCTGTCCGGTGGGGTCGCCGGAGACAGCGCGTTCGTCCAGGATGTCCCGCTGGGGAGGGCGGGGCGTCCTGAGGAGTTCGGGCGGACCGCGGCGTTCCTGCTGTCACCCGCGGCCTCCTACACGACCGGGTCGGCGGTCGTCGTCGACGGTGGCTCGAGCAGGTCGCTGTGACCGCGGTGCCCCCCGGCGCGGCATGGCCGGAGCGGATCGCCCAGGTGGACGGGCAGGTCGGCCATCGCATGGCCCTGCGGGACACCGTTGCCTGCATGGTCGGCGGTGCCGCCACCCCGTTGGGTCGTGCCGTCCCCAGGGGTTCCGACGACCCAAGCCTGATGGCGCGTTGGCTGGCCGTCGTCGGCCATGTGCTGGACTTCGACGACACCTTCACCCCGGGGCTGGCCCACCTCAGCTGCCCGACCGTCGCCGCGGCCCTCGCCACAGCCTGTCTTGTGGATGCCGACGTCGAGACGGTTGCCGAGGGACATCGACGGGGGTGGGAGTTCATGGCGGCCATGACCCGCGCCCACCACCCCTGGTTGTACGAGCGGGGATGGCACCCCACCTCGCTGTGTGGCAGCCCTGCTGCGGCGGTGGCCGCCGGGACCGTCCTCGGCATGGGGCAGGAGGAGCTGACCCAGGCGGTTCGCCTGGCCGCCCTCGGGGCCGGCGGCCTCCAGGCCGCATTCGGGTCGGACGGCAAGTCGTTGCAGGTCGGCCTGGCGGCGCAGACCGGTGTCACAGCCGCCCTGCTGGCGCGGGGTGGCGCCGACCTGGGTTCACGGATCGATCAGCAGTGGGCACGGGCCCACGGCTCGGATCAGGTGGCCGCTCCGATGCGCCCGGACGCGGTGGTGGAGAACTGGGTCAAGGCCTACCCGTGCTGCCTCCAGACCCACACCGCCATCGACGCGGCATGGCAGGCCAGCCGTGACGGCGTTCCCGGCGGGACGCCGGCCAGCGTGGTGGTACACCCGCTGTCGCGAAGGGCAGCCCCGCTCGACGATGTGGCCAGACCGCTGGAGACCAAGTTCTCCATCCCCTACCTGACGGCGTTCGTGCTGTTGCGGTGCCGCCCTCCGACGGTGGCGGATCTTGATCAGGTCGACCCGCACGTCGGTGCATACGCGCAGCGGGTGACGGTCCTGGAGGACCCGGCACTGCCGCAGTCGACGGCGATCCTGATGGTGGACGGCGCCGAGGTGCGCTGTGACGCAGCAGTCGGCTCCCCCGACCGTCCCATGTCGTCGACGCAGCACGAGGGCAAGATCGCCAGCCTCGGTGCCGGCGATGCCGTGCGCCTGCTCGACGACCCGAGCACGCCGGCCAGGGCACTGCTTCGCCGGCTGGAGACAGGTCTCGCGCAGGGCGCCTGAGCATCAAGCGTTGTGGGACGCCTGGGCAGTGTGCCGCTGACCGGAATCCTCCTCTGTCACGCTCAGCTCGACCAGGTCAAAAATGTGCGAGCCCGGAGGACCGTCCGGTCGCCACATCACGTCGGTCGCTGCACGCGGCCCTCGAGGAGGAGCCGAAACTCGATGATCACCCCCAACCCGCATCGTACGATCCGACGCACGCGGTGGCTCGCCATGATGGTTGCCCTGCTCCTGTCGCTCACGGCCTGTTCCTCCTCCGATGAGGTGTCGGTGGACGACGGCCCCTCCGAGGACGTCGCCGAGGAAACACCGGCCGACGACCCGACGTCGGACCCATCGGCGACGTCGGCCGCGACCGAGGAGTCCGGGGAACCTTCCGACGACCAGCCGGCCGCCCCCACGCCGGTGGCCGAGGATGATCCCTGTGCCCCCGGCGCCTCGGATCCCACGACCGTCACCGTGGGGCTGCAGACCGGCCGCCACGGCATGACCAGCGGGTACTGGATCGCGATGGCCGACGAGTTCGGGTTCTTCGACGAAGTGAACATCACCATCGACGATGTCGCCTTCGCCAGCGCCACCGACCTGCTCAACGGTCTTACCGCCGGTGAGCTGGATGTCAACGTCATGGGCTCGGCGGGCATGATCTCGGCCTCCCAAGGCGCTGACGCCATCGCCATCGCCGGCGCGGTGAACTCCTCGATCTGGGAGCCCGTGTCCGCGCCGGAGTTCACCACGTGGGACGATCTGCGCGGGGCGACGGTCGGGGTCTCCAACGTCAACGGGGTCAACGCCCATGCGTTCCGCCTCATGGCCGAGCTGGCCGGCCTGGACCCCGAGACCGAGCTGGAGTTCGTGCAGGCCGGGGCCACCGCCGAGGCGTTCCTTGCCCTTCGGGGCGGCCAGATCGACGCGCTGCCAGCTGCCCCGCCCACGAACTTCCTGGCGGCCGCGGAGGGCTTCACCACCTACGGGTTCGCCCCGGAGGGCACCGAGGTGCCGAAGATCTCCGCCCTGCAGATCCTCACGACCAGGGCGTGGGCAGAGGCCAACGACGTGGTGGCCACCTGCTTCATGCGGGCGTTGCTGCGGCTCATCGAGTTCGTCGAGGA
The DNA here is from genome assembly GCF_003073135.1 of Euzebya rosea. Classification (NCBI taxonomy): domain Bacteria; kingdom Bacillati; phylum Actinomycetota; class Nitriliruptoria; order Euzebyales; family Euzebyaceae; genus Euzebya; species Euzebya rosea. The sequence continues at coordinate 204,004 of NZ_PGDQ01000010.1, read as the reverse complement.
CCCCGCCAACCGCGAAGAGGTGATCGACGTGTCGATCCCCATCCTCCAGGGCGGGTCCTCGGTGATCGAGGAGGAGTTCCTCATCCAGGCCATCGAGCTCTACGTCGATGACCCCGTGCTGGCCCCCTACGTCTGGCACGACCTGCACCTCCCACAGGACTCTTTCGACAACGCGATGGAGATCTTCATCGCCGGCGGGTCGATCGAGGCGGCCGACGCGATCGGATACGAGGAGTACGTGGACCACACCTATCTCGACGCGGCCATCGCCGCAGAGGGTTGACCCCGACGACGGCCACGACGGAGAGGACGAGCCATGACGGCATTGCACGACCGCATCACCGAGGAGCGTGTCCACGGTTCCCTGTACACCGATGATGAGGTGTATCGCCTGGAGATGGACCGCATCTTCAGGGCCGGATGGCTCTTCGCCGGCCACTCCAGCGAGATCCCCGAGGTCGGGGACTACGTCACGAGGGACATCGCCGGGGAGCCCCTGATCCTGTCCCGGACCGCCGATGGGACGATTGCCGTCCTGTACAACCGGTGCGCCCACCGGGGCAACCGGGTCTGCGTCCAGGACCGCGGCAACGCGACCTCCTATCGCTGCCACTATCACGGCTGGACCTACCGCAACGACGGGCAGCTGTCAGGGATCCCGTTCGCCAAGGGGTATGACGAACCCATCGAGCAGCTTCGGGGCACCATGAGCATGGCGGCCCCGCGGACCGATGTCCGCCACGGCTTCGTGTTCGTGTCCTTCGCGCCGGACGGTCCGGACCTCGACACACACCTGGGCGATGGCGGGCGTGACATGCTCGCCCGCCTGTCCGGCATGTCGCCCACGGGTGAGATCAGCCTTGCCAAGGGCTGGCTGCACCACCGGCTCGGGGCCAACTGGAAGGCGGTGATGGAGAACCAGGTCGATGGGTACCACGTCCAGTTCACCCACGCCTCCCTGTTTGAGGGGGCCTCCGGGCCGCGCAAGGGCATCACGTACGGGCAGAAGAGCGGTGCCGCAGTACGGGACCTGGGCGGCGGACATTCCGAGATCCTGTTCGAATCCGAACACCGTCGCCAGGATGAGGAGTTCCTCTGGATCGGGTCGGCGACCCGCCAGAAGCTGCCCGACTACACCGCGGCGATGGTGCAGGCCTACGGGGAGGCGGAGGCCCACGACCGCTTCGTCGCCGGGCCCCCACACGGCGTCATCTTCCCCAACCTGTTCCTGGCGGAGTTCAACATCTTCGTGGCCGAGCCGGTGGGACCCAACGTCACCAACAGCTGGACCGCCGCGATCACGATCCCTGGCTGCGAGGACATCTCCCTGCGCCAGCTCCGCCGGTCCGAGGCCGCCATGGGCCCTGCGGGAATGCTCATCGCCGACGATTCCGAGATCGCCGAGCGCAACCAGGCAGGGTTCCGGGCCGGCCAGCCGGAATGGGTCGACCTGACCCGCGGCCGGGCCGGGGTCGTCCCAGACCCCGACCGCGCCTACGCGACACTGGATCCCGACCTCACCGGGGAGTTGCCCCAGCGGGCCTTCTGGCGGCAGTACAAGGCGCTGATGACCTCGTGAATCATCCCGACGATGACCGCAGCGGGATCGGTGCCCTGCTGCTTCCCCGAAGCGTGGCTGTCGTGGGGGCCACGCCGGACACCACGAAGTTCGGCGGCGCGGCGCTGCACAACCTCCTCGAGTTCGGCTTCGAGGGCACCGTGTACCCCGTCCACCCCTCCCACCGGTCGATCAGCGGACTCAACTGCGTCCCGTCGTTGGCCGACCTGCCGCACGGGGCGGTGGAGCTGGCCGTGATGGCCGTACCCAGCCGCATGGTCCTCGAGCAGTGCCGGCTGGCGGCGCAGCAGGGCGTCCGGGCCGTCATCGTCTTTGCATCCGACCTCTCCGAGTCGGCGCTGCGTGCGCTCCACGAGATCGTGGAGGGGTCCGGTATGCGACTCCTCGGGCCGAACACCTCCGGGTTGTCGAACCTGCGGGACTCCTTCGTGCCGCGCGGGGCCAGCACGCATTCCCGCCACCTGCGCCCTGGACGCGTGGCGGTCTTCGCCCAGAGCGGTGCGCTGAGTGCAACCATCAGCAACCTGCTGCCGCGCTATGGCACCGGTCTGGCCTACACCGCCTCGGTCGGGCAGCAGCTCGACATCGACCTCTGGGATCTCACCGAGCACGCGGCTGCCGACCCGGGCATCGACGCCATCGTGGTCGGTGTCGAGGAGATGCGTCGACCGGCGATGATGGTCAGGGCCATCCGCGCGGCGGTCGACGCCGGGAAGCTGGTCGTGGCCATCAGACTGGGCCAGACAGCCGCAGGCGCCGCCGCGATCGCCACCCACACGGGGGCGATCGTCGGTGACGTGGGTCCGAGCGTGGACCTCCTGCGCGCTGCCGGTGCCCTGGTCGTCAGCGAGATCAACGACGTGCCGGCGCTCATCGGGCTCCGGGCCTTGCTGCCCGATACGCTGGGCCGTCTCCAACGGGTGGCGGTGATGACGACCTCGGGGGCCGAGGGCGCCCTGGTCGCTGACATCCTCCACACCGGCGGGTGCGTCCTGCCACCCTTGGCGCACGAGAGCCGGGAGTGGGTCGAGTCCAACCTCAACATGGTCCCACCGACCAACCCGTTGGATACCGGGGGCGCGATCGTGACCGACCAACGATCGATCGCCGACACCCTGATCCACCTCCGTGACCGGGCCCAGGACGTCGACGTGGTCCTGGCGAACATCACCGCCTTCGCCGACAACTACGACTTCGTCTACCGCTGTGCCTCCGACGCGGCCAACGCCGAGCTCCCCGTCCCGCTGGTGCTCGCGGCCCGGCACGTCGATGGCCTCAACGACAAGGGTGTGGCGCTGCTGCGCAGCGGGGAGGCGCCGGTGTTCGACTCAGGTCCGTTCGCCGCCCGGATCATCGTCGGCTACGACCAATGGCTGCGGCACGTCGCAACCCTGCCTTCACTCGACCTCGCCGATCCACGCCCCGGTTCCGTGTCCGGCACGCCGGTCACCCTGCCGTACTGGCCGTCACGCGTCCGGCTCGCGTCGGCGGGTCTGCGATTCCCGGACGGTGACGTCACGGGGGAGGCGGAGCTGGCGGGCTCCATCGCGGCGCGCATCGGCGGTCCGGTGGCCCTGAAGCTGTCCTCCCCCACGCTGAACCACAAGGCCGCCGGCGGCGGGGTCGTGCTCGGCCTGACCGATACCACGGCAGTCGTCACGGCAGCCGACCACCTGCTCGCCATGGCGGCTGGCAACGGTGACCCGTCGCCGATGGTGACGGTGGAGGCCATGGTGCCAGCCCCGGTCGAGCTCCTGCTCGGCGCGGTGCGAGATCCCAGCATCGGTCCCTGCGTCGTGCTCGGACTCGGTGGCTCGGTGAGCGAGGCCGTGGGCGAGGTGGTGACGCTGCCCGCACCACTCGGTGCCGAGGCAGCCAAGTGGATGCTGGACCACTCCGTCCTCGGGCGTGTCCCACTGGTCGCGTCCTACCGCAACGCCGTCGAGGCCGCTGTCGTCGCATTCGCCGGCTGGCTTGCCGACAACCCCGACATCGTCTCGGTGGACATCAACCCGCTCGCCCTATCGATGGACGGCACGCTGACGGCGTTGGATGCACGGATCGTCCTCGAAGAACCTGTTGAGGAAACGCAATGATGGCAACCTCGCTCTCGCCCGAGGCGCGTCTCGCGGTTCAGGACTTCCTGACCCATGAGGCAGAGCTTCTCGACGCCCACCGTTACCGGGAGTGGCTGGAGCTGTGGGAGGCCGACGGCGTCTACTGGGTGCCCGCCTCGGACCGTTCCGCTGCGGATCCCGACTCGGCGATCAACATCATCTACGACAATCGTCGGCGAATCGAACGGCGGGTGGCGCAGCTCGAGACCGGCCTACGACACGCCCAGATCCCCGCATCGCGGTTGGTGCGCACGATCGGGACCATATCCATGGTTCCCAGGGGGGAGGACCTCGACGTCCGCATGGCGTTCGTGCTCGTTGAGTCCCGCCGAGAACAGCACGTCTGGTCAGGCCGCGTCGAGTACGTCCTCCGGGCCCGCAACGAGGGGTTCGGGATCCGCCAGAAGAAGGTGTTGCTGGTGGATCCCCAGCGTCCGCTGGACACGCTGGCCTTCCTGCCGTGAGCCACCGAGCGTCCGTGGCCGGGTTGGGCCTGACCCCGATGACCACGAAGGCTGGGCCGGACGTCTCCACCCTGGCAGTGACCGCGCTCACCGAGGCGGTCCGCGATGCGGACATGAGCCTCCAGGACATCGACGGGCTGCTCATCAACCGGAGTGGCGTGCCGGGCGGGGGAACCCTGTCGCTCGACCTGGCGCGAACGGCAGGCCTTCAGGACCTGCGCGTTCTCAAGGAGGTGGAGTGTCGCGGGACGACGGCGGCGCTGATCCTCTCCGAAGCCTTCGCGATGGTCGAGTCTGGCGCAGCGACCACCGTCGCCGCCGTGTTCGCCGACACCCCGATCGGGTCGACAGGCTCCGCGGGCGCAGGGTTTGCCCAGTACGCCAGCAGCGGCCACACCCGTGCCGTGGAGCGGGCTGCCGGCCTGCTGGGTGCGGTGCCGGCATACGCGCTGATCGCGGCCCGGTACGCCGCCGTCCACGGCCTCGAGCCCGAGGATCTCGCCACAGTCGCGTTGACCGCTCGGCAGTGGGCCGCGGGGAACCCCTTGGCCGTGTCCCGCGAACCGTTGGCGATGGCGAGCTACGTCGACAGCCCGATGGTCGCCACGCCCCTGCGCCGCCTCGACTGTGCGAGACCGGTCAACGGTGCGGCGGCGCTGCTGGTCACCGCAGGGAACTCTGGCCACCACCCCATCGTGCGCGTTGTCGGTGCGGGAGCGGCTCACCCGGTCAGACGCCGAGTCGGACCAGGCGAGAGCTGGTTCGACGTTGAGGAGGTCCCCGCTGCGAACGTCGCCCTCGCGGAGGCCGGGATCAGCAGGGAGGACGTGGACGTCCTGCAGCTCTACGACGCCTTCACGATCGTGACGCTGTGCCTCTTGGAGGCGCATGGTTTCGCCCCTCCGGGGGGCGGCGCAGCATGGATGCACGACGGGCACGGATCGCCCGGAGGGTCCCTGCCACTCAACACTGGCGGTGGACACCTCTCAGGCTGGTACCTCCAGGGCATGACGCCAGTCGTGGAGGCGATCATCCAGTTGCGCGGGACGGGCGGCGCCCGCCAGGTGCCGGAGGCCCAGACCGCCTTCGTGGCCACGATGGGCGGTCGGCTTGACGATCACGCCGTGCTCGTCCTGCGGCGGGAGGACTGACCATGGTCGACTGGCTGGCCGACGATTCACTCGAGCCCCCCGATGTCGCGCGATGTGCGCCATTCCGCCGCGCAGCTGATCAGGGGCGCCTGGTTCTCCCCTGCTGCCGCGCATGCGACACCGCCCTGGAGCTTGACCAGGTGGCCTGCCACGGATGTGCACAGACCGATGTGGTGTGGCGGGACGTGCCCCTGCTCGGGCACGTGCATGCCGCGTCCTGGATCCACCGGGTGGCGCCGGCCCAGATCCTGACCGAACGGCCCTATCCGTTGCTCGACATCGAGTTCGCGGCCGGGCACCGCCTCGTCCTGACGACGACCTCGGCGACCACGACCGTCCCACCGGTCGGTGCGGCGGTCCGCATCGCGTTCCGCCGCGTGGGCAACACGGCGCTGCCCGCCGTGGACCTGGACGGCTGAGGACGGCGTCCTGGGGGGAACACGTCGGCCCTCTCCACACCGGGAGAGGGCCGACCGGGGGGGCGGCTCAAGCCGACTGTGCCAGCTGGACCGCCACGTCGATGATCATGTCCTCCTGGCCGCCCACGATGCCTCGGCGGCCAAGCTCGAGGATGATCTCGCTGGACGAGACGTCGTAGCGATCAGCCGCCGCCCTGACGTGGTGCAGGAACGAGCCGTACACACCGGCGTACCCGAGGAGGAGGCCGTCGCGATCGATCACTCCCTGGGTGGGCTGGAGCGGACGTACGACCGTCTCTGCCGCATCGATGACGGTGAACGCGTCGATCCCCGTGGGGATGTCCTGCTTCTCGCAGACCGCGACCAGCACCTCCGTCGGACAGTTCCCCGCCCCGGCACCAAGACCGACCGTGCAACCGTCGATCTGGTCGGCACCCTCCTCGAGCGCGCCCAGCGAGTTGGCCACCGCGAGCGACAGGTTGTTGTGGGCGTGGACGCCGACCTGGATGTCCAGCCCAGCCTTGAGCGCGGCCACCCGCCGCTTCGCGTCGTCGATCGTAAGGGCCCCCGCCGAGTCCACCACGTAGACGCAGTCAGCCCCGTACTCCTGCATCCTTCGGGCCTGCTCGAGCAGGTCCTCGGGGGACAGCATGTGCGCGAGCATGAGAAAGCCGACGGCCTCCATCCCCAGCTCCTTGGTGAGCCTGATGTGCTGCTCGGAGATGTCCGCCTCGGTGCAGTGCGTGGCGATCCGCGCAATCTCCACACCCTTGTCGGCGACCTCCCGCAGGTGGTCCTTCAGCCCGATGCCCGGCACCATGAGCACCGCGATCCGCGCCCGCTCTGCCGTCTTGACCGCCACGTCGATCAGATCCATCTCCGTGGTGCCTGAGAACCCGTAGTTGAACGACGACCCGCCCAGGCCGTCGCCGTGGGTGACTTCGATGACGGGGACACCCGCCCGATCCAATGCGCCGACCACCGCCTCGACCTGGGGGGCGGTGAACGTATGGTGGATGGCGTGCGAACCATCACGCAACGTCGAGTCGGTGAGCCGGAAGGCCGGCGCGGCGTCGGTGCTGGCGGTCATGCGGGAACTCCAGAGGTCAGGGTGGCTTCGGCGACGCGGACGGCGGACGCGGTCATGATGTCGAGGTTGCCGGCGTAGGGTGGGAAGAAGTCGCCGGCACCCTCCACCTCCAGGAGCACCACCACCCGCGTGTTGACCAGTCCGCCAGGGGTGTCGTAGCGACCGTGTTCGAACACGGGGTCCGCCACCAGTCGGTACCCCGGCACGTAGGCCGCCACCTCCTCCACCATGCGGCGCACCGAGTCGATGATCTGCTGCTCGTCGTGGTCCTGCCCGACGGCACAGAAGACGGTGTTGCGCATCAGGATCGGCGGGTCGGCGGGGTTCAGCACCATGATGGCCTTCCCGGTCTGCGCGCCCCCGACCTCGACCAGGGCCTTGGACGTGGTCAGGGTGAACTCGTCGATGTTCTGGCGGGTGCCGGGCCCGGCCGACAGGGAGGCGACGGAGGAGACGATCTCGGCGTACGGCACCGCCGAGACACGGCTCACCGCATGCACCATGGGCACGGTTGCCTGTCCGCCACACGTGATCAGGTTCACGTTCGGTGCGTCGACATGTTCGTGCAGGTTGACCGGCGGCACCACCAGCGGGCCAAGCTTGGCGGGCGTGAGGTCCACACACCGGACCCCGGCGGCCTCGTACCGAGGGGCGTTCTGGCGGTGGACCCACGCCGAGGTGGCTTCGAAGACGGTGGTGACACCCAGGTCCTCGATGCGGTCCATCAACCAGTCGACCCCCTCAGCCGTCGTGGCCAGACCCTCCCGGCCTGCGCGGGCCAGTCCCTCCGAATCCGGATCGATGCCCACCATGGCCACGGGATCCAGGTGCGGGGACCGCAGCAGCTTGTACATGAGGTCGGTGCCGATGTTGCCGGACCCGACAATTGCGCAGGGTTCTGCACTCATTCCGTTGTCATCTCCAAGTCATCTCCCTTTGTTGGCCGGTCGTCGGTGACCGCGTGGCGGTGTTCAGGCGAACCGGACGGTGACCGCGCCGATGCGGTCGAACTCGGCTCGAACCAGATCGCCAGGGGCCACCTCGAAGGCCCGGTGCAGGGCACCGGTCATGACCACGTGTCCTGGCTGCAGCTCCACGTCGTAGGGGGCGAGTGTGTTGGCCAGCCAGGCGACGGCGGCCAAGGGGCTTCCGAGCGCCGCCGCGCCGGCGCCCGTGTCCTCCAGCTCCCCGTTGCGCTCGACTGCCATCCCCGTCAGCCTGAGATCCCATCCCTGAAGCGGGACGAGCGTCTGACCCAGCACGATCGCCCCCGCGCTGGCGAGGTCGGCCACCGTGTCCGCCAGCCGCACCTTCCAGTCCTGGATCCTGCTGTCGACCAGCTCGATGGCGGCGACAGCCCCGGCGACCGCGCGACCCGCCTGCAGGGTCGTCACACCTGGCCCGCGCAGTGGCTCCTTCAGGACGAGTGCGATCTCGGCCTCGACCTTGGGCTGGATGAAGCGCGAGAGGTCGATCGGGGCCGATTCGTCGTGAACCATGTGGGACATGACGGGGGCGAAATCAGGCTGGTCGACCCCGATCATCTGCTGCATGGGTCGCGACGTGAGCCCGAGCTTGTAGCCCGTGACCGATGCGCCGTCCCCGATGAGGCGTTCCACGAGCTGCGTCTGCACGGTGTAGGCCTCATCGACCGACATCTCAGGGAGTTCCTGCGTCAGCGGCGGGATCGGCTGACGGGCCTGCATGGCCTCGTAGAGCCGGTCGCCCATCTCCTGCAGAAGGCCCATCCGTGCGTCCACCCTTCGAATCAACCCGCTGGACGGGTCGGCATCATCACCATCTCGCCCGCAGGCTACGAAGGGAGCCGGGAGGGACACAGGCTCTCGTTCCGGCCAACGGAAGGGCGGTCCGAGCCCTCCCGTGCTGCCCAGCGCCCCGGGGGCCGACCCCAGGCGCCGGGACCGGGCTCAGTCGAACAACCCGCTGAACAGCGGATCGGTCACGGTGAGGCCGACGTCGGTTCCAGCGAAGAACGCGAACAGCGCGAGGGCGGCCCCCGCCAGTGCGAGGTTCTTCATGAACTGGGTCTGCTCGGCCTGCCGTTCTGCGTCGTCCGTCACGCGCCAGGGGGCGTGCATGACCACGGCCGTCGGGAGAAGGAACCCGAGCAGGAGCAGTGCGCCGAGATCGGCCCACAACCCCGCGACGACCATCACGCCACCCAACAGGAGCACCAAGCCGGAGATCAGCACCATGGCTCGGGGGGCGGGCACGCCCTTCATCTCGGCGTACGCAGCCATGTCCGATGTCTGTGTGAGGTGTCCTGCAGCGGAGGCGACGAACAGTGCGCCGAACATGATTCGGCCCATCAGGATGAGGGCGTCCATGGCAGAGATCCATTCGTGAGAGGATTAAGGGTCCTCGGTGCCCTTGACGTCACCATGGCGATATCAGCCAGCCGCCGTCATGTCGACGCGCCATCGCGCAGGTCTGCGGAGAGATCGCTGTGGTCCCAGTAGGCGTCGGGCATCTGCCGCAACGTCCGGGTCAGGGACGCTGCGGTGGCCTGGACGGCCCCGGCGAAGCGTTCGCTTCGCTTGTGGATGGCGTGGGAGGTCACCGAGATGGCCGCGACGGCCAAGCCGTCACGGTTGAACACCGGGGCCGCCACACATGACACACCGACCTGGCCCTCCTGCCAGTCATACGCCAAGCCGGATCGGGTGATCTCCCGCAGCCCCTCTTGAAGACGCCACTGGTCCACGATGGTGTGCGGGGTACGACGGGCCAGGCCGGCCTGCAACGTGCGGTGCATCGCATCAGGCCGATGGGCCAGGATGGCCTTGCCCACCGCGGTGCAGTAGGCCGGCATGCGTCCACCGATCCTTGTTGGGCAGCTGACCCCGTCGTGGCCCGTGATGCGCTCCAGGTAGATGACCTCGATGCCGTCGAGAACGCCGAAGTGGATTACCTGATGGGTTGTCTCATACAGGTCCTCGATGAACGGCAGCGCGGTGGTCCGCAGCCGTCGCTGGCTGGGGACGAGGTTTCCAAGCTCGAACAGCCGCATCCCCAACCGGTAGCAGCCGGCGGTGCCGCGCTCCAGTGCCCCCTGCTCCAGCAGGTGGGCAGCAAGTCGGTGCACCGTCGTCTTGGGTAGCCCGACCCGTGCGGTGATCTCGGCAAGACTCAGCTCGTGACGTCGGCCGTCAAAGCAGAAGAGGATCGAGAACGCCCTCCCAACCACGGACGTGTCCAGTGCATCTGATGAGGCCACTTGCGGCTCCTTGCCTCAGCCCTTGCCCAGGGCGACTCGCATCGACTCGACCATAAGACTACCAAGATCCTGATAATCATCCCACAGTCCAGCTGATGAACGTCGGTCGATTTGCCGTCCGGTCGGAGTTGCCCTAGACCTCGTGACCATGGCCGGACCGCTTGAGAGCGTGCGCATCATCGAGCTGGCCGGCATCGGCCCCGGACCGTTCACGGGGATGATGCTGGCTGACATGGGCGCGGAGGTGATCCGCGTAGACCGCAAGGACGGCAACCCCGCCGCCGCCGTCGGCCACGGGGCGCTGTTCCGCTCGCGACGCAGCATCGCCGTGGACCTCAAGTCCCCCGCAGGGGCCGAGGTCGTCCTGCGCCTGGTCGCCGCCGCCGACGGGCTGTTCGAGGGCTTCCGGCCGGGCGTGGCCGAGCGACTCGGCGTCGGCCCCGAGCAGGTGCTCGCCCGCAACCCAAAGGCCGTCTACGGGCGGATGACCGGCTGGGGGCAGGACGGGCCGTTGGCCACCGCCGCCGGACACGACATGAACTACATCTCCCTGGCCGGCGCCCTGCACGCCATCGGCGAGGCGGGCCGCAAACCCGTCGTGCCCCTCAACCTCGTCGGCGACTTCGGAGGCGGCGGCATGCTGCTGGCCTACGGCATGGTCTGCGGACTGCTGCACGCCCAGCGCACCGGGCAGGGCCAGGTCGTGGACGCCGCCATGGTCGACGGCACCGGCCTGCTGATGAATCCGTTCTTCGCCCTCCGCCACGCCGGGATGTTCAGCTTCCAGCGCGGGGCGAACATGCTCGACGGTGGCGCACCCTTCTACGACACCTACCAGACCGCCGACGGCGAGTGGGTCGGGCTCGGCCCGATCGAGCCGCAGTTCTACGCCCTCATGCTCGACAAGCTCGGCCTTGCCGACGACGAGCTGTTCGCCAACCAGTTCGACCTGCCCCGCTGGGCGCAGCAGAAGGCCCGCATCGCCGAGGTCGTCGCCGGGCGGACGAGGGCGGAGTGGGACGAGATGCTGCTGGGCACCGACGTCTGCTACGCGCCGGTCCTGACCCTCGACGAGGCGGCCGCGCACCCCCACAGCGTGGCGCGGGGCGCCCACGTGACGGTCGACGGGATGACCCAGGCCGCCCCGGCCCCCCGGTTCAGCGCCACCCCGCCGGCCACGCCCACCCCGGCCACGGTGCCGGGCACCGACACCCGCGCGGTGCTGGCCGACCTCGGGTTCACGGAAGACGAGGTGGCGGACCTCATCGGACGGGGGGCCATCGACCACGCCGAATGACCGTCGGGTCAGGCTCGTTCGAACACGGCGGTCAGGCCCTGGCCCCCGCCGATGCACATCGTCTCCATGGCGTAGCGGCCGCCACGGCGCGCCAACTCGTGAAGCATTGTGGCGAGGATCCGGCAGCCGGTGGCGCCGACAGGGTGGCCGAGCGAGATGCCGGAGCCCACAGGGTTGAGTCGAGGATCGGCCGGGTCGAGCCCGAGCTCGACCAGCACGGCCAGGACCTGGGCGGCGAACGCCTCGTTGAGCTCGATGACGTCGAGATCGCCGAGGGCGAGGCCCGCGCGTTCAAGGGCGGCCCTGCAGGCCGCCACCGGGCCGATGCCCATCCGGGACGGTTCCACCCCGGACACCGCCCAGGAGCGGAGCACCCCAAGGGGACGAACACCGAGGCGGTCAGCCATTTCCCGGGTCGTCACAAGGCACACTGCGGCACCGTCGTTCTGCCCGGAGGCGTTCCCGGCGGTGACGGTGGCCGATGGATCGACCGCGGCGCGGATGGCCCGGAGTTGCGTGAGCACCTCCATGGTGCAGTCAGGCCGGACATGCTCGTCGGTCGTCACCGTGGATACGCGTCCGCGCCGGTCGGTCACCTCGACCGGGACGATCTCGGCTGCGAAGTGCCCGGCAACCTGCGCGGCAGCAGCCTTGCGATGGGAGGCAACGGCCAACGCGTCCTGCGCCTCGCGTGAGATGCCGAACTCCTGTCGGAGGTTCTCCGCCGTCTCAAGCATCCCGCCCGGTACGGGGTAGTTGCTGCCACCGGCGGTCACCCGTCCTCGCGCCAACCGGTCGTGGAGGCGCGCGTTGCCCCGCAGGCCGAACCGGGCCCCGAGGACGTAGTGCTCGGCCCCGCTCATGGACTCCACGCCTCCGGCGACGACCGCCTCCGCCACGCCCGTCTGTACTCGCATGGCTGCCTCCAGCACCGCCTGCAGGCCCGAGCCGCAACGGCGGTCGAGCTGGAGGCCCGGGACCGACACGCCCAGACCCGCGTCGAGCGCGGCCACACGCCCGATAGCAGGTGCCTCCCCATTGGGGTAGCACTGCCCCAGGATGACGTCATCGATCTGCCCGGCGGTGAGACCGGTCCGGCGCACGAGCTCCTCGATGACGATCGCGGCCAGACGGGCAGCGGGGACGCTCGCCAAGGACCCGCCGTAGGTCCCGACTGGGGTTCGGACGGGCTCGCAGACCACGGCTTCACGAAGTACGCCATTCACCGTGACGGGACCCGTTCAACGACGGTCCGCTGCTCGGTGAAGGAGAGCAGCGCCTCTCGGCCGTGCTCACGCCCGAATCCGGAGTCCTTCATGCCACCGAAGGGAAGCTCGTCGTAGACCCTCCCGAGGGTGTTGACCCACACGTACCCGGCGTCCATCGCATCAGCCACACGACGTGCTGCCCCGTGGTCGGTGCCCCACACCGACGCCCCGAGCCCATACGGGGTCTCGTTGGCGACCGCGATCGCCTCGGCCTCATCACGGATGCGGATCACCGTCAGAACGGGGCCGAACGTCTCCTCCTGTCGCACCCTGGCCGTCCGAGGCGGGTCCAGCAGCAGTGCCGGACGCATGAACCATCCACTCTCGTTGTCCGTGGCGTCGGGGTGCCCACCGCCCATGAGCGTCGCCCCCCGGTCGACGGCGTCGGCGACCTGTGCCTCCAGCACGGCGCGGCCCGCCGCGGTGTGCAGCGGACCCATCGTGGTCCCCTCGGCCAGGCCGTCACCGACAACGACCCGGGTGAGACGTTCTGACAGTGCAGCGACGAGCTCGTCGGCAACCGCCTCGTGCACGACAAGTCGCTTTGGGGCGACGCAGACCTGGCCGGCGTTGTAGAACCGCGTCCCCATGAGCGCGCGGGCTGCCGCCCGGACATCCACCTGGTCCAGGACGACGAAGGGGTCGCAGCCACCAAGCTCCAGCGACACACGCTTGAGTTCACCGCCCCCGGTCGCGCCCACCCGGCGGCCCACGGCCGTCGATCCGGTGAAGGCGATCCGGGCAATGAGGGGATGGCGCACGAGGGCGTCGCCGACCTCTGGCCCCCCGACGACGACCTGGACAAGGTCCTCCGGGACGTGCCGCCGGACGATCTCTGCCAGTGCGCCGGTGACCATCGACGTGGACTCGGCGGGCTTCACGACGAAACCGCACCCGGCAGCGAGGGCCGGGGCAAGCTTGGTCCCGAAGAGGGACGCCGGGAAGTTCCACGGGACGATGCCCGCAACCACGCCGACGGGGCGCCGCTTCACCGTCCCCTCGACGCCATCGCCGAGGTCCACATGTCTCCCTTCGGCACCGGTGGCCATCCCCGCGTACTGGATGAAGGGCCCGATGTAGCGCTCGAGCTCCATCCGAGCCTCCTTGCGGGTCTTTCCCTGCTCCCGCACGAGCGCCACCACGAGACGGTCGAGGTGCGCGGACGTCTCGGCCGCGACGGCGAGCAACCGCTCGGCGCGATCCATCGGGGACAGGGCAGCCCATCCCTTCTGGGCAGCGGCTGCGGCCCGCACCTTGCGATCGAGGGTCGACTGCTCGTCACGATCCACCGTCCCCAACAGGGTGCCGTCCGCGGGGGACCGGATCTCGATCGACTCCACCTTCACTCCTTTGGATTGATCAATCAGTCGAGATGACTATACTGCCTCCATGCCCTTCCCGGAACCCCCACCCGTCGTCGACTGCCATGTCCATGTCGGGGCGACGGCACGTTGGATCCCCGAGGGTCTGGAGCTGGCCCGCGAGACCGCCGACGAGGCTGCCCTGGGAGCCCTTGAGCCCGACGGGCCCATCGGGAGCCGAGTTGGGCCGTACCTACGGTCGCAGGGGGTGACGATCGGCATGGCGATCCCCTCGGGGCGTGGGCCGCTTCAGGAGTACACGCTGCAGGACGCCGAGGAGTCCGACGGCATGCTGCTGCCGTTCGTGCAGTACGACCCTCGCAGCGTGACCGGTGCCCACCGCCGGTTCGCCGCGGCCATCGGCGAGGGGGCGGTCGGGCTCAAGGTCCATCCGGCCAGCCACCAGCTGCCACCCAACGACCGGGCGCTCTACCCGCTGTACGCCGTTGCCGCCGAACACCGGGTTCCGGTCATGGTCCACGTCGGCTCGTCGGTGTTCCCGGGGGCGAAGATGCGACACTGCGATCCGCTGCTGGTCGACGAGGCCGCGGTGGACTTCCCCGAGGTCAACTTCCTCCTCGCCCATTCGGGGAGGGGATTCTGGACCGAACAGGTCTTCTTCCTCACCCGGATGCGGCGAAACGTGTGGATGGAGCTGTCGGGGCTGCCACCACGCCGTCTCCCCGAGATCTTCCCGGACCTCGACCGGGTCGCCGACCGGCTCCTCTGGGGCAGCGACTGGCCCTCGTCCCCACCTATCCGTGACCTCACCAGTCAGCTCCGTCAGCTGCCCTTCCGTCCGGCGACGATCGATCGACTGATGTGGCGAAACGCCGCTGAGCTGTTCGGGTTGACGGGGCTGCTGGAGACCACCGACGTCGAAGGGTGCACGGCATGAAGGTGCTCGACCTCGACATCGACCCGTCGGCAGCTGGCTTGTCGCTCGAGCTGCCAGCGCAGTACCGAGAGCTTGCGGACCGCGCGGGCCAGCTGGCGTCAAGGCTCGCCGCTGACGACCACAAGTGGGACGCGGACGGCCTGTTCCCCTGGCCGGAGGTGGCGGTCCTCGGGTCCCACGGGGTGCTGGGGATGACCCATCCGGAGGAGGTCGGTGGCGCGGGCCTGCCCCGACTGGCAGCTGTGGCGGTCATCGAGGCGCTCGCGCGGCACTCCTTCACCCTGGCCGAGGCGACCCAGATCGCCGCCAACGGTCCGGCCTACGTCCTGTCGACCATCGGCCACCCACGTCTCCGGGAGCGTTGGGTGCCCGCCGTGTTGGCGGGTGAGACCCTCGTCTCGATCGCCATCACCGAGCTGGCCGCCGGCTCGTCGCTGGCGGAGATCGCCACCACCGCCACAGCCAGCCCCGATGGCTGGTCGGTCTCTGGCACGAAGTGCTTCGTGACTGGCGGGTCGCTCGCGGGAGCGCACCTGGTGATGGCCAGGATGAGCCCGGCGGAGGGGGTTCGGGGGCTTGGCTACGTGCTCGTGGACGCTGACGCTCCGGGCTGCGTGGTACGACGCGTCCATCGCAAGATCGGCGGAAACGCCACGCCCGAGGCCGTGATCGAACTCGATGTCGCCGGGGTTGCCGATGAGGCAGCGGTGATCCGTCCGGACGCAGGCGGGTTCGCGTTGGCGATGCAGAGCTACAACGCCATGCGGATCGGTATCGCCGGGATCTGCTGTGGCGTGGCCAGGCGTGCGCTGGATCTCGCCGAGGACCACCTCAGGCAGCGCGTCCAGGGAGGACGTCCGCTCTCAAGTCGTCAGGGACTCCAGTGGCGCGTGGCCGAGCTCGAACTGGAGCTGGAGGCTGCACGGCTGCTCACCTACCGAGCCGCATCACGCGTGGATGCCCATGGCTTTCCTGACGCCCTGGACACGGCGCGCGCAAAGCTGGCCGCCTCCCGGGTGGCGGTGTCCTCGGCGGACGCAGCCATCCAGCTGCTGGGGTGGCGCGGCATCGTGAGCGCCGAGGATCACCCGGCCGAGAGGATCCTCAGAGAGGTACGTGGCTGGACCATCGCTGGGGGCACGTCGGAGAGTCTGCTGAACATGCTCGGCCGGGCGGCGCTCAGTACAGGTGGAGGTGGCCGATGAAGTACGAGGACATAGAGCTGGGCTCGGTTCATGTCACCCGCGACCGACGCATCTCTGCAGACGAGATCATCGCTTTCGCAAAGGAGTACGACCCCCAGCCCATGCACACCGACCCAAGCGTCGCGGACGCGGGAGCCTTCGGTGGGTTGATCGCCTCGGGTTTCCACACCATGGCCGTCGCCTGGTCGCTGTGGATGGGGCACGGGATCATGGAGCACGATGGTCAGGGCGGCATCTCGCTGGACGACGCCCGCTGGTTCGCGCCAACCCGGCCGGGGGACCGCGTGAGGGCGAGGGTGACGATCTCGGAACGGCGGCTCACCCGCCGCGGACGCGGGTTCATCCGAATGGACTTCGAGGTGCTGGACCAACGCGACTCGGTCCTCATGTCCTTCTCGACGACCGGCCTCATCGCCCGTCACTCAGTGGCCACCGACACCCCCCTTCCGACTGAAAGTCCCGACGAGCAGGAGTTCCCGACATGACCGTGATGTGGCGCACCGACCCCGATGAACAGATGCTCCGGGACACCATCAATCGCATCGGCAGGGACTTCGGACCCGACTACTTCCTGGCGAAGGCCCGTGCGCACGAGCACACCCACGAGCTGTGGCAGGCAGCCGCTGAGGCAGGACTGGTGGGGGTGAACCTCCCCGAGGAACATGGCGGCGGGGGAATGGGCATCGCCGAACTGGCGGTGGTGGCTGAGGAGTTCGCCGCCACCGGCTCGCCGTTGATGATGATCGTTGTGTCATCAGCCATCTGCGGCTCGGTGATCGCACGTTTCGGCAACCCCGAGCAGCGCAAGGAGTGGCTGCCCTCAATGACCGCGGGAGACTCCATATTCGCATTCGCCATCACCGAGCCGGACGCTGGCTCCAACAGCCACGCCCTGACGACCCGGGCCACGCGTGATGGCGACGGCTGGGTCCTGCGTGGACAGAAGTACTACATCACTGGGGTCGATGTCGCCGACCACATCCTGGTGGTCGCCCGGACCGGCACTGATCAGAAGGGGCACGGGGAGCTGTCGCTGTTCGTCGTCGATGCCGATGCTCCTGGCTTGCGGAAGGACCCCATCCCCGTCGCCCTGACCCTTCCGGAACGTCAGTACACCCTGTACTTCGACGATGTGCACCTCAGCGAGGATCGCCTTATCGGACGCGCAGGCGAAGGCCTGCGACAGGTTTTCGCCGGCCTCAACCCCGAACGGATCCTCGGTGCCGCACTGGCCAACGGGGTGGCCCGGTACGCCTTGGACCGGGCGGCAACCTACGCCAACCAGCGTCAGGTCTGGGGTGTGCCCATCGGAAGCCACCAGGGTCTGGCGCACCCGCTTGCCGAAGCATTCGTCCAGGTCGAACTCGCCAGACAGATGACCAGTGTCGCGGCGCGGGAGTACGACCAAGGGCGCAACGCCGGGATGGCCAGCAACGTGGCCAAGCTCGCTGCCGCCGACGCGGCCATGATGGCTGTCGACCGGTCGATGCAGGCCCATGGAGGCAACGGCTTCGCCGAGGAGTACGGCATCGCAGAGTTCTGGAGCCTGGCCCGTTTCCTCAAGACGGCCCCGGTGAGCCGTGAGATGGTGCTCAACTTCGTTGCCGAGCGGGGGCTGGGACTTCCCAAGTCCTACTGAGGGTTGCAGACGCCTCAGGTGAGTAGCTCCTGAAGGGCGACCCGATGCGCGTCGGTCTCCTGACACAGCATCGTTGCATGAACCTCCTTCTCCAGATGCTCCACCAACCGGTCGTCGCGCAACAGTGCCTTCATGTGGTGGTGGGCTATGCGCGGGCCGGCCGCCAGCGAGACACCCTGGCGGAGTGCCGCAGCCGTGGCCTCATCGGGCCGGACAACGGCGGTGGCGAAGCCAACGGCCTCCAGCTCGGCCACCGTCGGACGGTGCCCGGTGAAGAGCATCCGTCTTGCGAGGGCGTCACCCACGACGCGCGGCAGCATCCTGGTGACGCCCCAGTCCCCCGGCAGGCCGATCCGACCATACGCGGAGACCAGCGTGGTATCCGTGGCGACCACGCGCAGGTCGCAGGCGAGCGCGATCCCCAGTCCGGCCCCGGCCACTGCTCCGTGGAGAGCCGCGATGCAAGGGACTCCCACGGTGCGCAGAAGGGTCACCACGGTGAACCCGTTGAGGAGACGATCGTGCTCGTCCCGACGGGCCGCTGCCCGGTCTTGTACCGACATGGAGCGCCGGTCCGGTATGGCATGCAGCGTGCGCAGATCTCGCCCCGCGCAGAAGGCTCGGCCACGCCCGGAGATCACCACGGCGCCGACCGAGGGCTCGTCGCCGACGGCGATGAGACCGTCACGAATCCGCTCGACGCTCTCCGCGTCAAGCGCGTTGAGCCGCTCCGGCCTGTTGAGTTCGATGTGCAGGACACCATCGGCGTGGGTCATGAGCACCGCGGACGTGGAGGCATCTTGGACCATCTGCGCCTAGATGTTACCGTTCGATCCATCGATAGACAACAAGGGGGTCAGTGGGATGGTTACCGCGATCGTGACCGGGGCGGCGCGTGGCATCGGCGCGAGTGTGGCTGCAGCGCTGGAGGCCTCCGGCCTGCAGGTCGGCGCACTGGACCTCGACCCGGCAGTGGAGTCGCTCTCCGGCCCGAACATGCTGGGTGTGGTGTGCGATGTCGGTCAGGCGGACACACTGGCTCAAGCGGTTGCCACGGTCGCCGAACGCTTCGATCCGCCCACGGTTGGCGTAGCCAACGCGGGGATTCAGCGGGACGCCAGGATCGAACGAATGGGCCTGGCCGACTGGGACCAGGTGATCCGTGTCGACCTCACTGCGGGCTTCTTGCTCACCCGAACGATATGGCCGGCCATGGTGGCGGCGGGGTCGGGGCGGATGGTCTACCTCTCGTCGATTGCCAAGGACGGCAACTTCGGACAGGCCAACTACGCAGCAGCGAAGGCTGGCCTTGTCGGCCTGGCACGAACGGTGGCCATCGAGGGGGGGCCTGCAGGGATCACGGCCAACGTGATCTGCCCCGGAGTCATCGACACCCCAGGCACCGCGGAGTTCAGGCGCCGCGCTCCTGGAGCCTACGAGCGCTTCATCAACGGGGTACCGGCCCGGAGAGCGGGAACCCCCTCGGACGTTGCCGGTGTGGTTGACTTCCTGTGCAGCGCGGCAGCTGCGTATGTCTCGGGTCAGACGATCTACGTAGACGGCGGACTCTCCTCCGGGCACACCTAGGCCGCCCAGGGCGATCCGACGAACGAACAGTCATGAGGAAAGCAGATGGTGAATTGACGATCCCGAGCCAGCCCACCGCCCCACCCGGCGGCGACTTCGATGACAAGCGACGCCGTATCCTTGCCGCGGCAGCCGAGGTCTTCGCCGAACGCGGTTTCGTCGCGGGGACGACCAAGGACATCGCTGCGCGAGTCGGACTGTCGCAACCAGCCATTTATCATTACGTGGGTTCCAAGGAGGACCTCCTTCACGAGATCGCCTTGGGTATCGACCAGACCATGCGTGGGGTCCTGGAGGACTCGGGCAGCCGCGACGACCCACGGGCCCACCTCACCGAGATAGTGACCCGGTTCACCGAGGCCGTGGTCGAGAGCCAGGTCCCCTACACCGTGTACTACAAGGAGCTTCACCAGCTGTCGCAGGAGCTGCGACATCAGATCGCAGAGGATGAACGCCTATTCGTGAGCCACATCAGCGAGGTCGTCCAGGAGCTCCAGGCCTCCGGAGACCTACCTGCCAACGCTCCTCCGTGGGTCCTTGCGCAGGGGATAGTCGGGATGATCAGCTGGGCACACCGATGGTTCCGGCCCAGCGGCCCGCTCCAGGCGGGCCAGATCGCCGCCGTGTTCCTCGATCTCATCGGATTGCACCAGCCCCCGACGCGGTGAGCGTGTCACCCCTCAGAGCATCGCGTAGCCACCATTGACCGACAGGGTCTGGCCAGTGACCCACTCGGCGTCCCCTGACGCGAAGTACGCGACAGCACCTGCTGCATCTGCTGGCCTGCCGAGGCGGCCCACTGGGTACCTGCGGGTCATCTTGGCGAGTTGCGCCTCGTCATAGGTGTCATGGGCACCAGGGGTTAGCGTGGTGGACAGGGACACGTTGTTGACCGTGACGCCGTCTCGGCCGACCTCCTTGGCGAGGGCACGCGCGAACCCCATGACACCGGCCTTGGCAGCCGCGTAGGCGGCCACGTTGAGTTCGCCCACACGGCCGGAGTCCGAGACGATGTTGATCACCCGGCCATGACCCCGCGCGAGCATGCCGGGAAGGACCTCCCTGGTCACGGTCAGGGTGCCGACGAGGTTCACGTTGATGTCCCGCATCCACTGTGCTGGCTCGGAGGAGGCGAAAGGCTGGAACGTCCACACTCCGGCGTTGTTGACCACCACGTCAACCGGCCCCAGGGCCTCCGTGACTGCGGACACAGCCGCTCGTACTGCATCGCGGTCACTCACATCGGCGGCCACGCCGACGACCGTGTGACCTCGCCCCTGCCAGACGGCAACTCGTTCGTCGACCGCGTCTGCGTCGAGGTCGACGACTGCCACCCTGAACCCGTCGCGGAGGAGCCGGTCGACGATGCCGACGCCGATGCCGCGTGCGGAACCCGTCACCAGGGCCACACGGTCCGACGGCGCCGTCATCCGTCGAACTCCTGCAGTGTCGCCCGGCCGATCAGTTCCCCGTCCTGATCGCGCACCTGGGCCCGGCCTGCGTCAGCGGCCACCATCTGGCCGTCGGCAACCAGCCGGTCGCCGATGCCATAGGGGCGGACCTGCTGGCTCCGAAGCACGACTGGGGCCGCGAGCCCCTTCGCCCGCCGCCAGGGTTCATGCAACATGCCCACGACAGCCGATCCCTGACCGACAACCGCATCGAACCCGGCTGCACGAGCCACGTCATCATCGAGGTGGAGCGGGTCTGGGTTGTCCAGCGCCACCGACAACCGTGCGAGCATCATCCGGTCCACCGTCGGACTCACGGCCGACGGGAGGTCCTCGATGGCCGAAGCAGACTCAGCAGCCGGCTCGGCGGCCGCCGGGCGCGGATCATGGTCATCGACCTCACCGACTGTGGCCTCGTGACGAGACTCCGTGAAGAGCACCTCCCAATCGCAGACCGGTGCATCATCGCGGGTGAAACGGGCGCGCAGGCGGAGGAACTGCCGGTACCCGCCCCGAGACCCAGGTCGCTCCCAGGCATCGAGAACCGAGGCCTGCCCCGTGACCTGATCCTCCTCAGTGACCGGGAGGCCGTACCAGCGCACGTCGATTCCGACGTTGAGCGTCCTCCCCCAGGTGAACGCCAGCGTGTCCGTCAAGTCCTCGGGGGTCACCGCGAGGAAGAACCCGAACATGGCGGGCGGCACCGGTCGAGCCGACAGGCCGGCCAGGCGGGCGGCATGCAGATTCAGCAGCTCCGCGTCCTCCAGCCCCAGCGACCTCGCGTAGTTCGGGGGGCTGAGTCGCTCGCCGAGAACGAACGACACGGGGGGGAACACCGGCCGGTGGGACCGTTCGATCCGCATCCTCACGTCACCCGCACAAGGGGAAGGGATGCGCCCGCCAGCATGTCGACGGTGGAGCCACAGCTGCTACAGGTGAACGGACGCTTGCACAGAGAACCTCCGAAGTCACCTGCCGGCCGAAGCTCCAGCCCGCCACAATACGGACAGACGGGGTCAGCGGCGGACTCGGCCACGAAGCCCTGCTGGTGCAGGACCGAGCAGCCGGCAGGGCTGATGTCGCCCGGATCCCAGGACTCGTGGTCCCAGATGATGTCCACAGCCAACGTCGAGTCCACGGACTCGACGGCCTCACGCACCCGCGAGGCCATCAGCGCCCTTCCAGGGCAGGCGACGCGGGTGGGTACCAGGCGCACCTGTACATGGCTGTCAGTCACCTGGACCTCACGCAGAACGCCGAGGTCGCGTAGGCTGATGGCGATCTCAGGATCCTCCACGCGATCCAGCGCGTGTCGGATCGAGGCGATCTTGTCAGTCATGCAGGACTCCTTCTTCTCAGCGGACGTTCTTCCCGGGCGGACAAGTCGGCGGCGCTCAGTCCACGACTTCGTAGTTCCATTCAGGATGGGCGGCCCGTACACCTCGGGCGCCTTCCAGGATCACGATCAACGGAGAATGGTCGTCCACGAACGTGCGTGCCGAGCGTGGCGGTAGCTGCGGGGGCTCCACCCCGCTAGCGGTCAGCACCGAACGAACCCGCGCCGACCATGTGGCGTGCAAGCCCTCACGACGCTCGCCGTCGACCTCCGTCGGGCCCGGTGGAGCACCGAACAGGTCGCCCGCGACGGCGCAGGTGTCCGCGAGCACCTTGGTGAACTCCCCCCTGGTGGCAGGATCGCGGCTGAGCAGACGGACCCATCGCTGCCAGTGGTGGGCGTGCAGACGCTGCTCTGCGGCGAGGACCTCTGCCACATGGCGGAGGGGCTCTGCCTGTTCACGCAGGTGCTCCAGCAACGTCAGTGCCCCCTCCGCGACCAGAAGGCCCCGTACCACGGTGTCCGGCCACTCCCGAAGCCGGCTGGCGCACAGACGCGACGGACACCATGTGGTTGGATCGCTCCGATAGACCTTCTGATCGCGCCATTCCGGGTCGTGATCAAGTGCAGACCAGAGGGCAGCCGCGTGGGCGAGGTCCTCCTGGCTCATCGAGCCGACAGCCAGCGACTCCTCGAGGTCGACGTAGTCGGTGATCCAGCGAGCGAGGTCGTGGCCGTGGAGGAAGAGGTCCTCAGCCCAGGACTCGACGAGGGAGACCCATCCGGGTTGGGAGCTCACGCCGACTCCTCGGACGAGACCGCCACACGGTTTCGACGGTTGCGACCCGGATAGGCTGGTGTGCGGAAGGGCATCCGAGTCGAGGACAGCAGCGTCACCAGGCGATCAGCTCCCCCGCTGGTGATGGCGGTGCGGGGAACGACCCAGAGCAGGCTGGCACGCTCGCGCCGGGTGTAGACCTCCTTGGCCGCATGCCAGGCCAGCTCGGCATCCCGCCCTCGCACGCTGCCGAGGTAGGTGATCTCACGGCCAGCTCCGAACTGCCCGAAGACCTCGTAGGCGCCATCATCGATGACGTGGCCGGTCACCATCAGACCGCGACGAGATCGGCGTTGAGCGCCGCCTGCTTGTACGGGGCGTTACGGCTGAAGGAGTCGCGCAACATGGCCTCCCAGTCCGCTGCCCTCGGTCCACCCTGCTGGATCATGGCGTTGGTCTCCGCCCAGTCCGGGGTGGCATAGACCCATTCGCCCCGGTCCTCATCCAGATGAACCAGATCATGCGGCACCTCGACGCCGAGCTGCTCGAAGACCGGGATGATCTTCGCCAGCCATCGCTGACGCAGGGTGTCGTTGCTGTCGACCTTCAACCCGAGCTTGTACATCGTGTTGTCAACGACGGTGTCGGAGTCTGGAGGCCCGAAGTAGGCCAGCATCCGGGGCAACCACACCTCGAAGGCATCCTGCACGATGGCCCGCTGTTCCGGCGTGCCTGTGGTGAGGACCTCGTGGGTGAGGTCGAGGGCGTGGTGGTAGTGGAAGGACTCCTCCTTCTCGATCTTTCGAAGCGCCCGTGCGTAGGGAAGGTAGGTCCCCTGCTCCAATGACTGGAACTGCACGATGGCCGCGGAGTTCATGAGCAGCGCGGCCGGGCCGATCTCCTCCCACGCGTCGAACCCGTAGTGGAAGATCGACAGCAGCTTGGTCTTGCCGTCGAGGAAGTCCTCGATCACCTGTTCTCGTGACAGCCCCAGATCCTCCGCAACCCGGGCCATGACGTGGCCGTGGCCGACCTCGTCCTGGATCTTGGCGACCAGCATCTGCTTGCGGTGGAACGTGGGAACGCGGTCGACCCACTCGCTGAAGGGCAACACCCCCACAACCTCCGCCAACGTCTGGAACGCGGCGATCCTGGCCGCGTACCTCCGGTACTGGTCGGTCATGTCGTCCCACAACTCGTACTTGACGGCAAGCCGGCCGTCTTCCATGGCCTCAGTTGAACTGGCCATCGCAGTCCTCCCTTTCGTCGACGGATCTCACGATGCCGATTGATTGATCTATCGAGAATAGTAGCGCGCGGGTCTCCGTTGCGTCAAGCCCGGCGAGGTCCCCCCAGATGCCTCAGCGGTAGCTGTACGGGTAGTTCAACCACCATCGCTTGGCCCGGATCCAGATGCCGTTCAGGCCCTCGGGTTGGACGAGCAGCACCACAACCAGGACAAGGCCATACAGGCCGGACTGCAGGAGGAGAAGGTTGTCCGCGAGTGCAGGGAGGGGCCCCTGGAGCCAACCTGTGGCCAACCGGAGGAACTCGGGCATCAGCGAGAGCAGGACCGCCGACATCACCGTTCCGGCAAGGGACGTGAGGCCACCCACGATCACGATGGCCAGGTACTGCACCGCAAGCTCGAAGGTGTAGTGGTCAGGTCCTGTGGTCCCGAGGTACGCCGCGGAGAGTCCGCCGGCGACCGCGCCGTACGCCCCGCTGACCGCGAACGCGTAGAGCTTCAGCCTGGCGAGGTTGACCCCCATCGCCTGTGCGGCCAGATCGCGGTCTCGCACTGCCCCCCACGCCCTCCCGGTCCGGGAGCGGCGGAGGTTGGCGGCCATCAGCACCGCCCCCACTGCGACGACGAGAAGCACGACGTAGAACTCCCGACGCGTGTCGATGATCCAGTTCAACAGCCGAGTCTGCTCCAACCGGAGCCCGAAGTTCCCGCCGGTCAGCTCGAAGCGGGTCACGGTGAACAGCAACGCGAAGTGGAAGGCCATCGTGGCGATGGCGAGGTACAGGCTGTCCAGCCGTAG
Source organism: Euzebya rosea (assembly GCF_003073135.1). Taxonomy (NCBI): domain Bacteria; kingdom Bacillati; phylum Actinomycetota; class Nitriliruptoria; order Euzebyales; family Euzebyaceae; genus Euzebya; species Euzebya rosea. The sequence continues at coordinate 179,078 of NZ_PGDQ01000010.1, read as the reverse complement.
AGAGGGCAAGCCCACCAGGACGCTCAGAGCGACCGCGCACAGGACGGCGACGCCGAGGCCGGTGAGCAGGGAGAGCTCGGTCTGGACCGAGACGACGCCGACCGCATAGCCACCGACCGCGATGAAGGCGGCATGGGCGAGCGAGATGAGCCCCGTCTGGCCGGTGAGCAGGGACAGGCCCACTGCGCCGATCACCACGATCAGTGCCTGGTTGGCGAGGTGGACGAAGTACTCCCCAACTATGAGAGGGTACAGCGCCAGCACGAGCGCCAGGAGCGTGGTCCAGGCGCGGCGGCCCGTGGTCGGCCACAGCGCCCGTTCGCTGCGGTAGCTCGTGTGGAAGTTTCCAGAACGTGCCAACTGGGTCACACCCTCTTTATCTCTGGGGTACCGAACAACCCGTAGGGCCGCACGACGAGGACGAGGAGTAGGGCGGTGAACGCCGCCAGCTCGCGGGTCTCACCCCCGACATAGAAGCTCGCGAGCTGTTCGACCATGCCCAGCAGGAGACCGCCCAGCAGGGCCCCTCGGACGCTGTCGAGACCGCCGATCACTGCCGCCGGCAGTGCTCTGATGGCCACAAACCCCAGGTTGTTGCTCACAAAGACCGTGTGGCCCGCAAGCACCCCGGTCACCGCGGCAAGGCCACCGGCGATGAGCCATGACAGCCCGAACACCGTGAACGCGCTGACACCCATCAGGCGGGCGACAGCCTGGTCTGATGCCATGGCGCGCATCGCGAGCCCGTACCTGCTGCGCCGATAAAACATCCCGACGGACGCGAAGACGAGGACCGTCGCCCCTATCGCCAACAGGTGCACGCTCCAGACGTTGACCGGACCGACATCGACGTAGGTGTCCACCGGAGCCGGGAGTGCCCGTTCACGGACACCGAACACGAAGGCCACGGCCGACCGAAGGATCAGCGAGAGGCCAAGGGTGACGAGGACGACGGAGAAGACCTCCTCGTCGAGCAGTCGACGGAGCACCCAACGCTGCAGCACCCAGGCGACCAGACCTGCACCGGCAATCGCGGCGGGAACCGCGAGGAGGTAGGGAAGGTCGAGGTCCACGAGAAGCACAAGCGCGAAGTAGGCGCCCACCATGAGCAACTCGCCGTGGGCGAAGTTGAGCACCTTGGTGGAGCGGTAGACGAGGACGAACCCAAGCGCGACGAGCGCGTAGAGGCTGCCGTTGGAAAGCCCGTCGGTGAGGACCTGGAGGAGCCGCATCCTAGGGCACCTCGGTGTAGAGGGACTCGATGAGCTCGTGGTATCGCTCCTCGATCACCCTTCGGCGAACCTTCTGGGTCGCCGTCAGCTCGTCATCGTCTTCGTCGAGCTCCTTGGTGAGGATCGACACCTTCTTGACCTGCTCCACCCTGGCCAGCTGGTCGGACAGGCGCCGCACCTCCTGGGTGACCATGTCCGCGACCTCGGGCGTGGTGGCCAAGTCCTTGTAGTTGGTGTACCCGATCCCTTCCCGCTCGGCCCACAAGCCGGTGTTCTCGTAGTCGATCTGCACGAGCGCGACGAGATACTTGCGCCGATCGCCGATGACGACCGCCTCCTTGACATACGGGCTCAGCTTGAGGTGGTTCTCCACCTCCTGGGGCGAGACGTTCTTCCCCCCGGCGGTGATGATGATGTCCTTCTTCCGGTCAGTGATGCGGAGGCAGTCGCCGTCCATGGTCCCGACATCACCGGTGTGCAACCACCCGTCCACGACGGTTCTGGCGGTGGCCTCGTCGTTGCGGTGGTAACCGCGGAAGACCGAGTCACCGCGTAGGAGTATCTCGCCGTCGTCGGCCAGTCGGACCTGGACCGCCGGGGACAGGTGCCCGACCGTTCCGTACCGCCGCTGATCGCCTGAGTGGATGGTCGCGAGTCCGGCGCACTCGGTCTGTCCGTAGGCCTCACGGACCGGCAGGCCGAGCGCATCGAAGAAGCGGAGGATCTCCGGGGCCACCGGTGCCGCGCCACACATCAGGAACCTGCTGCGACGAAGGCCCAGCTGATCCACCACCGCGTCCAGCACCAGCACCCTAGCCAGCCAGTATCCGACGCGGAGGCCCAGCGGTAGGGACTGGCCCTGCTCCCGACGACGCTGGACGGCTTCGGCGATCGCCATCCCCCTGCGGAACATCGCACGGTTCATGCGGCTGCTCTCGCTGATCGACACCTCGTGGGTGGCATGCATCTTCTCCCAGATGCGCGGCACCCCGACGAAGACGGTGGGAGCGATCTCGCGAAGGTCCTTGCTGATGGTGTGCACTCCCTCCCCGAAGTGCACGGTGGAACCCACCAACAGCGGGAGGAACACCGACATGCAGCGTTCGAGGATGTGGCACAGCGGGAGGTAAGACACCACGGTGTCGTCCTCCCGGAAGGGTGTCAGCTGCAACCATCCGTCGGCCATCGCCAGGACGTTGCGATGGGAGATCATCGCACCCTTCGGCTGGCCGGTGGTGCCGGAGGTGTAGACGATGATGCCGACGTCGTCGGTGGTGGTGTCATCCACGAACCGGTCGAACTGCTCAGGGTCGTTGTCAGGATGCTTGTGCCCCAAGGACTCGAGGTCCTCGAAGGTGTAGATCCGGGAGTCCTCGTACCGCGCCAGGCCCTTCTCCTCGACCACAACGATGGCGCGGAGGCCGGGAAGGTCGCTCTCGAGGAGCTTGTCCAGCTGTTCCTGGTCATAGACCACCGCCACCGAACAGCCAGCGTGCTGCACGATGTACTCGACCTGCGGGGCCGTGTTGGTCGGGTAGACGCCTACGGAGACCACCCCGATGGACTGCGCGCCGAGATCCGCCAGCACCCACTCGACGCAGTTGTCGGCCAGGATCGCGATACTGTCCGAACCCGGTGTCGCCCCCAGTCCGATCAACCCGAAGGCGACGTCACGAACTCGCTGGTGGTACTGCTCCCAGGTGGCTTCTCGCCATACCCCGAGCTCCTTCCAACGCAGAGCCACCTGCTCCCCTCGGTCCCGGGCGTTGCGGCGCAGCAACTTCGGGAAGGTGTCGTGTTCACCGATGTCGGCGCGGTCAATGGTGCGTGTGCGGACGGTGAGTGGACTAATCGCGTTCATCGTCGTAGCGCCCCAACCCAGCTGTCCTGCCCATCGATGGACAGGTCCAGGCCTTCAGCCCCGCCAAGGTAGGCCTCGATCACCCGCTCGTCGCCTTGCACCTGGCCAGGAGTCCCATCAGCGATGAGCGTGCCGAACTCCAGGACGGAAACATGATCGGCGAGGTCCATCACGAAGTGCATGTCATGGTCGATGAGTATCATCGTCACGTTCAGCAGCCGCTTGATGTCGAGCACGAAGCGCGCCACGTCCTCCTTCTCCTCGGTGTTCATGCCCGCCACTGGTTCGTCCAACAGCAACAGGCGCGGTTCCATCGCGAGCGCACGCCCGAGCTCCACACGCTTCTGCATCCCGTAGGGCAGGTCATAGGTCGCGACATCGCGAACGTCCTCCATCTCCAGGAACTCGATGAGCTCCTCCACACGTGCCCGGTGATCCGTCTCCTCACGTCGCGTACGACGCAGCCAGAGGGCATCGCTCAACAGCGTGGAGCGCATGAGCCGATGACGTCCCATCATCATGTTCTGCAAGGTCGTCGCCCGTCCGAACAGCTCGACGTTCTGAAAGACCCGGGCGACGCCGAGCTGGGCCACCTGGTCGGGCCGCCGGCCAAGGAGCTCGTCCTCCCCCAGCACGACCGAGGAGGTGGGTGTGGGTCGATAGAAGCCCGATATGCAGTTGAAGAAGCTGGTCTTCCCGGCACCGTTCGGGCCGATCAGCGCGTGCACGGTGCTCGGGTGCACGGTCAGGTCGACGTTGCTCAGCGCCGTCACCCCACCCAAGTGGAGGGTCAGGTCACGGACCTTGAGTCCAACGGTCATGAGAGCCACCTCTTTCGTCTGCGGTAGGCCTTGACGGCGTCGTACCGTCGTCGTTGGTCGAGATCACTCATCCCGAGGTAGAACTCCTGCACGTCCTCGTTGGCAAGTAGCTCCTCGCTGGTGCCGTCGATGACGATGCGTCCGTTCTCCATCACATAGCAGTACTCCGCGATCGCCAGGGCGGAGCCGGCGTTCTGCTCGACCACCAAGATCGTGGTGCCGAGGTCGCGATTGATGTGACGCAGCGTGCGGAAGGCCTCGGCGACGTGGAGCGGGGCGAGCCCCAAGGAGGGTTCGTCAAGCAACAGCAACTTCGGACGTGCCAGGAGGGCCCGACCAAGCACGAGCATCTGCTGCTCCCCGCCGGAGAGCAGTCCGGCTGGCTGGTGACGTTTCTGACGGAGTCGCGGGAACTGACCGAGGAACAGCTCGCACTCCCCGCGAACCTCGGACTGATCGGGGCGTCGGAAGCCGCCGATCCGCAGGTTCTCCTCGACCGACAGGTCCTCGAAGACCCGTCTGCCTTGCGGAACCAGCGACAGTCCCAGATCCACTATCCGCTCTGGCGGAAGCCCGCGGAGGGGTTCACCACCGAAGTCCATCTGCCCATCCTCGACCTCGCCGTCCTCGTAGCGCAGCAGGCCGGTGAGCGCCTTCAGCGTGGTGGTCTTTCCAGCCCCGTTGCTGCCAAGAAGTGCAACCACCGACCCCTCCGGGACCTGGAAGGAGAGACCCCGCAGGACGAGCACGACGTCGTTGTAGGTCACCTTGAGGTTGTTGACGTGGAGGAGGCTCAACGTTGCACCGACCCAGTCCGGACGGAGGCCGCCGCAGGGGCATCGGAGGTGGTCATCGGTCGGCCAAGGTAGGCATCGATCACTGCCGGGTTGGACGCGACCTGGTCCGGGGGCCCGTCGGCGATGATCCGTCCGTAGTCCAGGACGACGATCCGGTCGGCGAGGTCCATGACCATCTGCATGTCGTGCTCGATCCACAGGACCGGAAGGCCCAGGTCGTGCCTGATGCGGAGCAGGAATCGCGAGAAGTCCTCCTTCTCCTGGCGGGTCAGACCGGACGATGGCTCGTCGAGCAGCAGCACCTTGGGATCACCGCACAGAGCCCTCGCGACGCCAACCAGCTTCTGCAGTCCGAACGGGAGGTCCTCGACTGGTGTGGTGCGGTGCCGGCTGATCTCGAAGAAGTCCATGACCTCCTCCACGCGGGCGACTGCCTCAACCTCTCGCCGCAGGTACGGGCCCAGACGCACCCCTGCCCACGCCGCGGATCTCCACAGCTTGGGCGTCCGACCCACAAGCAGGTTCTCGGTGACGGTCAGGCCCTTGAACAACTCCCCGTGCTGGAACGCCCTGCCGATGCCCGAGGATGCGATCTCGACCGGGGCCGAGCCGACCGTTGAGCGTCCGTTCACACGGACGTCGCCGGCGGCCGGCACGTAGATGCCGCACACGCTGTTGAGCAAGGCCGTCTTGCCTGCGCCGTTCGGGCCGATCAGCGCCAGCAACTCGTCGTCCCCGAGGGAGAAGGTGGCGTCCGCTACTGCCTCGATGGCCCCGAACCTGATGGTCACCTGGTCGATCTCGAGCATGGGATTGGTCAACCCCACCACCTCCGCTTGCGTCGATATTGTCGGACGTCCCGATAGGAACGACGGGCGACGTCCGCGCTTCCGGTGCCCAGGTAGAACTCCTTGATGTCGCCGTGATCCAGGAGTTGGCTCGGGGTTCCGTCGAAGACGATCCTCCCGTCCTCGATCACATAGCCGTAGTCCGCGACCTCGAGGGCGGCAAGGGCGTTCTGCTCGACCAGAAGCACCGAGATGCCCCTCGACCGTTGCACTCGCCGAAGGTCGTGCAGCAACGTGCTGACGATCATCGGTGCGAGCCCCAACGACAGCTCGTCAACCAGCAGCAGACTTGGTCCCGTGGACAACGCCATGGCCATGGCGAGCATCTGCTTCTCCCCGCCGCTGAGGTACCCGGCGAGGTTCTGTTCCACCGCCTTCAGTCGGGGGAAGGCCTCGAACGCATCCTCCACCCCGTCGGGCACGCGGGCAGATGCCCTGAGGTTGTCAAGCACTGTGAGGGTGTCGAAGACCTTGTCGCGCTCCGGTACAAGGGCGATCCCCTCGCGGGCCACCCGATGCGGCGCCATTCCGGTGATGTCGTCACCGTTGAGGAGGATGCGGCCGTCGACGATGTCGGCGTTGTCGGCGGAGAGGAAGCCCGAGATCGCCTTCAGCGTCGTGGTCTTGCCGGCGCCGTTGGTGCCGAGGACCGCGGTGATGCCACCAGCCGTCACCTCCACGGTCACGCCGGTGATCGCGGTGGCGAGCCTGTTGTAGACCACCTCGACCTGTTCCAGCTCAAGGATGGGAGTCCCGCTTGCCGATGCGGGGGTCGCTCCGTTCACCGCTGGCTCCTCTGCACGTCCACGAACCCGTACGGCCAGCGCTCGAAGTACGCCCTGAACCGCCGCCAGGTTCCACTGAGGCCCCGGGGCTCGAACAGCAGGAACGCCACGGTGACAACCGCGAACACGCCGAGCTCGATGCTCCGCAGGTGTCGGCCTAGTGTGGGCTGCAGCCCCAGTCGAAGCACCAGTTCGCCCACGACGAAGGGGGTGGCCGTCACGAAGGCGGCGCCGAGGACAGCACCCTGGACTGTCCCCAAGCCACCGATGATGATCATGGCCAGGTACTCCACGCTGACGACCAGGTCGAAGTCCTCGACGCTCACGCTGCGGAAGTAGTACGCGCTGATCGCTCCGGCGATCGCGCCGATGGCGCCGCTGATCACGAATGCGAGCACCTTGGCTCCTCGGACCGGCACACCGAGAGCCTCCGCGGCGACCTCGCCCTCTCGGACGGCAACCCAGGCCCTCCCGAGGACAGACCGCCTGGTGTTGGACGTCCAGACCACCGCGATGGTCGTGCATACGATCAGGAACGGGTACCAGGCGACCGCGTCGTCCATCAGGAGGGGACCCAGGGTTGGTGCGGGGACGGTGAGGTCCGCACCCGTCCCGCGCGAGTCCTGCAGGTAGGTCTGGTAACGAAGCGCGACGGTCAGGACGACCGACTGGACGGCGAGTGTGGTGATCCCGAGGTAGAGGCCCCGCAGACGCAACGCCGGCAGGCCGGAGACGAGACCCAGCGCCGCCCCGGCAAGTCCCGCCGCAGGCAAGGCCAGCCAGAACGGGACCGAGAGGTGCAGATGGAGTCCGGCGGCCAGGAAGGCCCCCGTGGCGAGGAACGCGGCGTGACCCAGGCTGAGCTGGCCGGCCATTCCCGTGACGACCTGCAGGCCCAGGGCGCCGATCGCGGCGATGAGGACGAAGTTCGCCACGTTGACGAAGAAGGAGGACGCGACCAAAGGGAGGGTGAGGATCACGATCGCCAGCAGGGCCCATCCCGCGACCCGGTGGATCGACCAGGGGTGGAGTCGGACCAGGTCGGAATGGTCGCGGAGGAGATACGGCGTGCCGTAGCGGGCACGATGCAGGATGCCGTCAGACACGGTCGAGCTCCTCCACCGTGCCGCGCAGTCCCCACGGCCGAAGCATCAGGACTGCGAGCATCACCACGAAAGGGACGGTCTGGCCCAGCTGCTGGTCCACGAACTGGATGACGAGAACCTCCATCAAGGCGATGAGCAGGGCGGCCGGGGCGATACCGGCGAGGCTGTCCAAGCCACCCACCAATGCCACGGAGAACCCCTTGAGCGTCGCGCCGATCAGCAGGGGGGAGACGGGGGACTGCATGCCGGTGAGAAGGGCGGAGACCACTGCGAGGCTGGTGGCAAGCGCCCACGACATCGCGCCGACACGGTCGATGTCGATCCCGCGGCGGGAGGCCAACGCAGGGTTCTCGGCGACCGCGCGCATGTGGATCCCGAACCGTGATCGTGAATACAGCACGCCGATCAGGCCGAGCACGAGTGCCCCCAATCCGATGGCGACCAGGTCGAAGAGCCGGACTCGGGATCCGAGCAATTCGAGTGCGGTCTGGTTACCCGGTAGAGGGATGAAGCTGTTGGCCCCGGACCATATGTACTGGGTCAGGGCCTGAAGCAGGAAGAGCATCGCCAGGGTCATCATGATGAGCGAGATGCGACTCTGGCCGGCCAACGGACGGATGAGGGCCCAGTAGACCAGTCCCCCCACAGCGGCTCCTCCCAGCAGCAGGCTGACCACGGCGAACGGCAGGACCCACGGGTTCGCCGATCGTCCAGCCGCATCCGGGAGCAGGTCTACCGCGAGGTAGCCTGCCAGCAGCACGAACCCGGGTTGTGCCAGGTTCAGCACGCGGGACGTGCGGTAGACGACCACGAAGCCGCTCGCCATGACCGCGTACGTCGCCGCGAGGCTGAGGATGTCGATGAGCAACGTCACTGGCCCTGCACTTCCCTTCTGACGGAGACGTCCTGTCGCGACCGTCGGCTACTCGGTGGCCAGCGGACTCAGCAGATCGGTGGCGGAATCGAACTCCACCCACGTGTCGATCGCCCGTTCGAGCACACCGGTGTCAGGATTGAGCCGGTAGCCGGTCCAGTAGCGTGGTCCCACGTGGTCGGTCTCGCTGAACCGCAAGGGGCCACCGGTCAGTCCAACGGTGTCGAGGTCGAGGGTCTCAAGGGCATCGCGAAGCCCGGCTGGGTCGCAGTCGGCCCCGCAACGCTCAAGGGAGTCGGCGATGACCATGCCCATCAGCCAACCGTTGACGGTTGCAGAGTTCGGCGTGATCTCTGTGCCGAACTCCTCGGCCGCGGCCAGGATCTGCTGGATCTCCGGAACGTCGGTCTCGTCGATGGATGTGATGTTGGAGAGCGCCCAGATGTTGTCGGGGCCGACCTGCTCCACAACCGTCTGGATGTCGGTCTCGGGCGTGGCGGTCATGGAGAAGGCGATCGGTCCGGCGTACCCGGCGTTGCGCGCCGCCACTGCAACACCGATCGCATGGGAGGCGATGGAGATGTCGAAGAACGCATCAGGGTCTTCGTCGACCAACGGTTGGACGAAGCTGGAGAAATCCGAGGTCTGGAGGGGGGCGTTGATCACCGAGCCTGCACTCCAGGACGTCGCAGCCTCAAGTGCCTCCAGCCACCGCTCGCACACGGCGAACGCCGCGGGGCCTTCGTGGATGTAGCACGACACCGTCCCCCCGTCGGGGAACTCGTCACCGAAGACCAGCGGCCAGAGTTCCACGCGTGCATCCGACATGGCCTCGAACACGTTGCCGACCGTGAACAGCAGCGGGTCGGGCTCGGGCGGGAACATGTCCGGGCGGGCCGAGTGGCCGGTCAGGAACGGAACGCCAGCTTGGCGCACGACCTCGAAGACCGGGGGCATCCGCCCCTCGATCGTCCCCCCGGCGAGCATCAGGACCCCGCTGTCGACGAGTTCGGTGGACAACGTGACCGCCAGTTCCTGGTCGATCTGCATGTCGCGCATCTCCAGCTCGATGGGACGTCCATGGATCCCGCCGGCCTGGTTGAGCTGCTGCACGAACAGCTGTGCGCCCTCGAACTCCGGGAAGTAGGTCCCACGCGTCACCGATGAGGCGTCGGTCAGCCAGCCGATCCGGTATGGGTCGCCCGATGCCGGCGCCTCCTGAGCGCTGTCGTCGGTGGCGGCCGACGATTCGTCAGCCGTGGCGTCCTCGGTGGTCGAGCCGTCCTCAGTCAGGTCGGCGTCCTCGGTTCCGCTGCAGGCGGTGACCACGAGTGCGAGCACCAGCAGGAATAGGAGGGGTCGGAGGGAGGGGGTCGTGCGCATGATGTGGCTCCTGTCGGGGGCTAGCTGAACCGCGCGAGTTCGGCGGCTTCTTCGGCGTACATGTCGTCCACGAGGTCTTGGAACATCTTCTGGAACTGCCCGCGGCGAACCTTGCGGGTTGGTGTGGTATCCCCCTCCTCAGGGTCAAGTTCCTTCGGGATGATCCTGAAGCGCTTGACCTGCTCGACGCGGGCCAACTCCGCATTGCTCTTGGCGATCTCCTGCTCGATGAGCTGAACGACGGCGGGTAGTCTGGTCAGGCTTCCGAAGCTGGTGTAGAGGTGCCCGTTGGCCCGGGCCCAGTCCTCCACGGTCGTCCGATCGATCTCGACCAGGGCGGTGGGGAACTTTCGCCCGTCGGCGATCAGCACCAGCTCGGAGATGTACGGACTGGCCTTCATCACGTTCTCGATCAGGCTGGGGGTGATGTTCTTGCCGCCAGCGGTGATCATGATGTCCTTCTTGCGATCACGCAGGACCAGGTGGCCCTCGGGGGTGATCTCGCCGACGTCCCCGCTGGCGAACCAGCCCCCGTGGAAGACCTCAGCGGTCTTCTGCGGCTCGTTGAGGTAGCCCGTGAACACTCCGGGCCCCCGGTACAGCAGCTCCTGGTCCTCAGCGACGCGGACCTCCACGTCGGGCACGGGCGTCCCGACGCTTCCCGGTTCGGGGAACGCCCCGGTCTGGAACGCGACGAAGCCGACCTCGGTCATCCCGAGGGCATTGAGCAGGTTGACCCCCCACAGCTGCCACGTGCGCTGGACCTCAGGTGGGATGTGGGTTCCACCCGTGATGCCGAACCGTACCTTCGCCAGTCCGAACTTCCGCAGCATCGGTCGGAACACCAGCAGGCTGGCCAGTCGGTAGGCGAGCCCCGTCGCCGGCGAGGGCGCACGGCGGTGCCGCCTGGCGACCCGCATAGCGGCCTCGTAGGCGCGCTGCTTGATCCCGCCCGCCCGCTCGATGCTGGTGATCGCCCCGGCCGCCAACTTCTGCCAGACACGGGGGACGGCGTGGAACATGTTGGGCTGGACCTCAAACAGCGTTGTCGAGAGCGTCTCCAGCCCCTCGCCGGTGTGGACGACCATGCGTGACAGGATCGGGGAGTACAGCGCGATGATCCGCTCGAAGGCGTGTGCGAGCGAGAGGTGCGCCACCACCCGCACCTCCCCCCGGCGGTGCAATTCCGGGAAGACCGTGCAGAGCTGCAGCGCACCGCCCACCAACACGTTGCGATGGGTGATCATCGCGGCCTTGGACGGTCCCGTCGTGCCCGACGTGAAGATGAGCATTGCCGGGTCGTCCACCGACACCGTCGCGGCCACGTCCAGCAGGTCGGCCTGTTCCTCCGGCGAGGCCACCGCACCTTCGGCCAGTACGTCGTCGAACGACTCGATCCTGTGGTCGTCATAGCCGAACAGCGCACGCGTGTCGTCCACGATGACGTGGTCGACCGTGGGACAGTCGCTGGACACGTCGAGGAACCGGTCGACGTACTCCTGGTTCTCCGCGATCAGGATCGTGGCCCCTGCAGTCCGGATCTGGTGGCGGACCTCCTCCGGTGAGCACGTGGTGTATATCCCGAACGCGACACCCCCGGCGAGGATCACCGCGGCGTCGGCAAGCATGAACCGGTAGGTCGGGTCGCCCATGACCGCCACGTGCTGCCCGGGGCGAAGTCCGCGTCGGCGCATCGCGCACGCGAGTGCGGTCACGTCCTCCATGTACTGCGCCCATGTGTGGGCGTGGTAGACCCCCTGATCCTTCTCCCTCACGACGACGTCGTTCGGGCTGCGCGCGGCGCGTTCGCGAAGAGCCGCACCGATGGTCAGCGACGCCAGGTCGAGATGGGCCGATTCACGTGCTGGGGCTGCCATGCGGTTCCCGCCGGCCGGGGGGCGGGTCGCGGAGCCGACCAGATCGGTCATTGGTGCACTCCCGTGTTGGCTGGGACGGTGGTCGAGGGACGGACGGGTCGGGGGCCAGCTGGAGGGAGAGGCCTCCGACCCGCCGTCCTACTCGGCCGGGGCGACAGGGTCCCCCACCCGCTGCCAGTCCCCGTCCTCGGGATTCGCGGCGTACACCGCGCTGGCAAGGCTCGCGACGTGCTGATCGGGTCCGAACTCAACTGGTGGGACGAAGCCGGGGATTTCGACACCGTCCATGGCGTTAAGGGCCTCGACCACACCGCTGGGGGTGAGCTCCGCCGCGTCCTGCATTGCCTGCAGCAGTACTGCGGTATTGACCAGCCCGAAGAGATCGAAGGTCTCCGCTGCCCGGCCGTGCGCCGCCTGCACCGCCGCGTCGGCTGCCTCGTAGGTCGGGTCCCCGGGGTGGGCGTAGTAGTCGGCTGCGAAGAAGTTGTCCGCACTGCCGCCGGCGATCTCGAAGTACGGGGCGCCAACCGAAGGGTTGATGGCGAATGCAGGCACGTCGTCGGCGCCCAGACGCCCCAACTCGCGACGCAGCAGGCCTGACTGGGTGTAGATGCACACGCAGGCGACCGCGTCGGCGCCAGCGTCGATGATGGCCTGCACCTGGGCAGAGACGTCGTCACTACCCCGAACGAACGTCTCGCGCGCAGCGACCTCCAGGCCGAGTGCCTCGGCTGCCGCATCGAAGCCGGCCAGCCCGGACTCGCCGAACTCATCGTCCTGGTACAGGACCGCGGGGCGCGCCACACCCATCTCCTCCACCAGGTGGTGCACCCCGCGCTCCATCTGGGCGGCGTAGGGCACCGCTGCCACGAACACGTGATCCTTGGTGGGGTTGTACATCTCCTCCGATAGCCCCAGCGAGAAGCTGATCACCTCCTCCTCCTCGACGAGATCGAGGATCGCGCCGAAGGCCGCCGAACCGTGCACGCCGGCGAGCGCGAAGACTCCGTCGTTGAAGATCAGCTTGTTGGCCGCAGCCAGTGTTGCCGAGGGGTCGGACTGGTTGTCCTCGTAGATGACCTCCACCTGACGCCCGTGGACGCCGCCGTCGGCGTTGACCTGTTGCACCCAGGCCTCGACCCCGTCCCGCATGAGGACACCTGCAGCGTTGTAGGGACCCGACAGGTCGAGGATGGCCCCAAGGGTGATGGTGTCATCATCGATCCCACGGACGGCGGTCGTGGCCCCTACTTCCCCATCGGTCTCGACGGCTCCCGTTGACTCCGCGCTCGTTGGGTCGCTGGCAGCCGTCGGGGTGTCGGCGCTGTCACCACACGCGGCGACCAAGACGGCCATGGACAGACACATCCCGATGAGCCTGAAGGTGAAGAGGAAACGCATGGGTCGGCCCTTTCGATACTGGTGGGTCGCACGGCTCGCGAGACCCCGTGGACGCAAGATATGAACGTTCGATCGATTAGTCAATCACTTTTTGACTCTGAGTCGTTATGTCGACCCATGAACCGCGGTCGGCCCGGCCCCATGGGGGACCGGGCCGACAGCACTCGAGACTTCAGGCCAGGCGGAAGTAGGGCATCACCCGTGTTCGTCCCTGCTGGTCAGGAAGGACCTCACGTACCACCGCCTCCACCTTCGAGCCGACCGCGACCTCCTCGGGGGCGCAGTCCACGATGGCGGTGAAGAGACGGATTCCGTTGTCGAAGTCCACCAGCGCGTAGACGAGCGGAGGTTCGAAGCCCGCCGGGACCCCGGCAACCTGGACGGTGAAGCTGTACACCGTGCCGACGGCTGGCATCTCCTCCCACGACAGATCGTCGGACATGCATTCCGGGCAGACGGAACGTGGCGGCCAGAGAACCTCACGGCAGGCGTTGCAGCGTGTGGTGGTGAAGCGGTCATCCCGCAGAGCGTCGTAGAAGGGTGCAAGCTTGTTGCCGTCCTCATACTGCTGTGGGAAGGCGTCCAGGACGGTCCAGTAGGCAGCGTCCGTCGTCATGCCGCTGCGACCTCGTCGGTGCCCCACAGCACGCAATGCGCCTCGGAGCCGATGTTGCTCATCGTCAGCGACATGCCGACCTGGGCGCCATCGACCTGTCGCTCCCCGGCCTCGTCACGGAGCTGCACGAACATCTCGTGCGCCTGTGCCACGCCGGTTGCGCCGATGGGGTGCCCACATGCGAGCAGCCCGCCACGCGGGTTCACCACGACCTTCCCTCCGTAGTCGGATCCACCGCTCTCGACGAAGTGGCCTCCCTCGCCCCTCTCACAGAGGCCAAGCCCTTCGTACTGCAGGATCTCGGAGATCGTGAAGCAGTCATGCGTCTCGAGCAGATCGATGTCGGACGAGGTGAGGCCGGCGGACTCGTAGGCTCCCCTGCCCGCCTGTTCAATGGCCGGCCAGTACGACCAGTCGCGGCTCATGTTCGCCATGGTGTAGGCATCGAACCCCTGACCGGACCCAAGCATCCAGACCGGATCCTCACACAGCGCCTTGGCGCGCTCGGCGTTCGCAAGGACCACCACGGCGGCCCCGTCGGTGTTGGGTGCACAGTCGAAGAGCTTGAACGGGGTTGCGATTGGGCGCGAGGCCATCACCGCGTCGAGGTCCGGGCCCTTGTGAAAGTGTGCATAGGGGTTCTTCATCGAGTGGGCATGGTTCTTCACCGAGACCATGGCCAGCTGCTCCTCGGTCGTGCCGTACTTCTCCATGTGGGCCTTCGCCGCCAGTGCGAATGCCCCGGGAGGCGTGACTCCAAGGGCTCCCTCCCAGTCACGGTCCAGGCCGGCCAAGGCGTTGGTGAACACCTCTCCGGGGTTGGGCAACAGCATCTTCTCCACACCGACCACGGCCACGACGTCGGCCGCACCGGCCATGATGGCCCACTGCGCAGTTCGTATGGCCGCGGTTCCCGAGCCGCACTGGTTCTCGACCCGTTCGAACATCCGGGGTCGGATCCCAAGCGTTTCCGCCAGCAGCGGAGCGACCTTGCCCTGGTAGGCAGACCGTTCCGGGTACACCGAGGAGGCGATGATGCCGTCCACGTCCATGGGACGGAGGTTTGGGTTGGAGTCGAAGGCGTTCTTCCCGGCTTCACTGGCCAGGTCCCGGTAGGATGCCTGTCGGGCGCCCCACTTGGTCACGCCAGCGGCGATCATCGCCACCTGTGGTCGTCTTGTGCTCATTTGCTTGTGCTCCTTCTCACGTGATGTGCGCGCTACCTAGGCGCGAATCATGACCTGCATGCTTGAGGAGACGACGGTCTCGCCCCTCTGGTTGGTAATGTCGATATCGAACGCCACGACGCCACGCCCTTCCTTCGGCGCGACCTCGGTGACGGTGCCGGTCGGGGTGATGGTGTCGCCGAACATGACCGGTGAGGTGAAGCGGGTGGCGCCGAATCCCAGGGCAGCCACCACGTCATAGTCAGCCAGCTCGTTGGCGAGAAAGCCTGCACCGACCACGAAGGTGAGGAGGCCATGGGCGATCCGCCCGCTGAACGGCGACCCTGCTGCGAACTCCGCGTCGGTGTGTAGCGGGTAGAAGTCACCCGTCAGCCCCGCGAAGGTCATGACGTGCCACTCACCGATGGTGATCGATCGCCCGACGATCTTCTCGCCAAGTTCCACATCGCCCAACTTCTTCTTGCCGACCATCATGGCTTCCCGATGGAGAAGCCACCGTCCACACCGAGGACCTGCCCCGTCACGAACGACGCGTCGTCGGAGGCCAGGAACGCGACGGCGGCGGCGATCTCGTCCGGTTCGCCGAAGCGTCCGAGCGGCAGCATCTTGGTGAAGGTTTCCACGAACCGATCCTCGAGGCCCTCCAGGGCGCGGGTACCAGCCGCGGCTGGTGAGACGGCGTTCACCCGGACGTTCTTGCGGGCGAACTCCTTGGCGTTGCTGCGGGTCAGACCCACGATGGCAGCCTTGGCGGCGCAGTAGTTGGCCTGACCGATGTTGCCCCCCAGCCCCGCCTGTGAGGTGAAGTTGATGATGCTCCCCCCGCCCTGCTGCTTCATGTGGTTCCACGCGTGCTGGGTCATCCAGAACGTCCCGTAGAGGTTGACCTTCACCACGAAGTCGAACATCTCTGGTTCCATCTTCTCCACCAGGGAGTCACGCCAGAGCCCCGCGTTGTTCACCAGGACGTCGACGCGACCCCAACGCTCTGCCGCGTGGGCCACGACCTCCCCAGCCGCGTCACGGTCGGCGATGTCGGCCACGGTCATCGCCACCTCGTCGAAGCCTTCCTCATTCAGCGCCTGGACCGTTTCCTTCGCTGGACCCTCGTCGACATCGTTGATCATCACGCGGGCCCCCTCGCTCGCCATGCGTCGTGCGATGGCGCGCCCGATCCCACGCCCGCTACCGGTGACGATCGCCACCCTTCCCTGTAGCCTGCTCATGTTCTCTCCTTGTCAGCTGTCGACGACCTGCCCACAGCACTCATCGATCCGGATGGACCCCTTGGTTGTTCGCTGAGTCGCCTGCTCTGCGTTGCTCAGGTGGTGAGGATGTGGACGGCGTCGGCGGCGACATCCCCGCGGACCCATCCCCCGCCGTTCTCCGCCAGCGCAACTCGTGGTGTGGCCACCTGGCGTGCACCTGCTCGTCCTCGCAGCTGCGTGGCCAGCTCGTAGATCTGCGCGCATCCGGTCGCCCCGACTGGGTGACCGCGGGCGATCAGTCCCCCCGAGGGGTTCACGGGCAGCTCTCCGTCCCGCGCGGTGGTCCCGGTGCGAACCAGCTTCGGGCCGTCGCCGGCCGCGGCGAGCCCGAGGGATTCGTAGCGCATGACCTCCGATGCCGCGTTGGCGTCGTGAAGCTCGACGAGATCGAGGTCCTCAGGCCCGACGCCGGCTTGGTCGTAGGCAGCGCGGGCAGCGCGTTCGATGGCGCCGGCGCCACCACCATCAGGGTCGGAACCGGAGACGAGCACCGACGCACGGATGTAAAGGGGTTGGGCGTCCGGGAAGCGGTTCAGTGCGTCCTGGGCCACGAGGAGGACCGCGGCGGCCCCGTCCCCGATCGGCGAGCACATCGGCACGGTCAACGGATCTGCGACCGACCGGGCCCGGAGGATGTCCTCGGGGGTGATTGAAGCGTCGCCGTACTGCGCCAGGTCGTTGAGGGCCCCGTTGCGCTGCGCCTTCGTCGCGACCATCGCGAAGTCCGTCGCTGTGGCCCCGGTATCGGACATGTACCGACGGATGCGGGAGGCATAGTGGCTCATGAACGGCGAGGGGGAGTCGACGTCGATCGGCTCCTCGACGTCCATCGCTGTGGCGATGGCCAGAACCGGCTTCCGCTTGTCCTCATGGGCCATCTTCTCCGCCCCGAAGGCAAGCGCGACGTCGACCTGCCCTGACGCAACGGCCATCCATGACAGGTGCAGGGCCGTCGCTCCGCCGGCGCACGCGTTCTCGACGTTGACGACCGGGACCCCTTCGATCCCCGTCGCTGTGAGCACCACCTGCCCGCGGACCATCTCCTGCCCCGTGATGAGGCCCGCGATCGCGTTGGCCGCGAAGACCGCTTGGACATCTGCGGCACGGGCCCCGGCATCATCGAGCGCACCGGCGATGGCCTCGGCCCCGAGTCCCTTCAGGCTTCGGTCCAGGAACTTCCCAAAAGCGGTCTGACCGACCCCGACAACTGCCACGTTGCGCACGTTCGACTCCATTGCGGTTGCTTGCCTCTTGGCGGTGACACGCCCTACACTAGGGTCGATTGATGGATCGAACAAGTACCAAATCTCAGGAGGTCCCATGGTTCGCGATGTCGGCTACGCGTTTCCCCCAGGCAGCTTCACCGTGACTGCTGCACGTGCGGAGGAGTTCGTCCTTGCACTGGGCATCGGCCCGGAGGAGGGTTGGGCGGCGGAGGCGGGCGCACCCGTACCGCCGGGTTTCCTGATGTACGTCACGACCTATGGTGCGCATCCGGTTCACGACGCCATGGAGATCGACTTCATGAAGGCGATGTACGGCGGGGCCGACATCGAGGAGTACGCCCCCATCCGCGTGGGCGACGTGCTCGACGTTCGGCCGGTGGTCTCCAGCGTGGTGACCAAGGACGGGCGAAACGGGCCCCTCACCTTCGTGGAGCTCACCACGGACTACATCACCGAGGACGGCACGCTCGCGATGCGTGAGCGGTCCACGACGATCCAGAAGGGTTGAACCATGTCTTCTTTCACCGTCGGTGAGATCGCCGCCTCCCTCCGATCCGATCCGATCGGGCGTATGAACATCGCCTTCATGGCGGTGGCGATGCGTGACCCGAACCCCGTGCACGTCGAGGACGACTTCGCCCGCCAGACCGGCATGCCGGGCGTGATCGCACACGGCACCTTCGTACTGGGCTACGCCGGAGCCATGCTGACCCGCGCCTTCGGGGTGGCTGCGGTGCGTCGTTGGCGGGTCGACCTCACTGCACCGGTCTTCCCAGGGGACGTCCTGGATGCCGAGGCCGTTGTGCAGGAGGTGGGAGCCGGGGAGTTGGAGCTGACCCTCGCAGTCCGCAACCAGCAGGGCACGGTCGTCGGTCGTGGCCGTGCGACGGTACGACGGTGACGGCCCGCCCGGAGGCCGGGGATGCGGTGGCGACGTTGGCGGTGGACCGGCGGGTCTTCGTGGGGGACGATGACTACTCGGGCCTGATCTTCTTCAACACCTACCGCCGATGGATGTCGGAGGGGGATCAACAGCTCTTCGCCGTGCTGGGCCACCCGGTGTGGGAAGACCTGGCTGACGGCTGGGGGGCTCCAGTGGTCCACTCGGAGCTGGACTGTCACGTGGCTGCTCGCAGCGGAGACGAGTTGGTGCAGGAGGTCGTGCTGCGCGAGGCCAGACGTACGAGCTTCAGCACCACGCACACCTTCTCGCGCGATGGCCAGATCCTCGCCACCGGCACCAACGTCCGTGTGTGGGTGGAGCTGGCGACGATGGCACCGCGGACCGCCCCGCCCTGGACGCGGTCGGCGAGCCCCCCTCGACGGTCTTGACCAGCGGTCGATTTTACAACCGCTGATCGCAAGCGGTACAAGAAGGTCATGGTTGGAGACAGGACGATGCGGCGCGCAGTGCACATCGATGGGTACCCCCAGCGGCTCGGAGGTCATTGCGGCTCTGGCGCTCTGCGAGATCTGCTCACGTGGGCGGGACTGGACTGGGGTCGACCGCTCAGCGAGGGCCTGGTGTTCGGCCTGGGGGGATCGCTGGCCTTCACCTACCTGCGGGTCCCCGGCCTCACTCCCCCGGTCTACCTCGTTGGTCGGGACGCCGAACTGGAAGCCAACGTGTGCGCGCGGCTGGGAGTGGAGACCTCCCGGAACCAGACCGACGACCCGGCCGTTGCCTGGAGGTGGCTCACCGACGAGCTGGACCAAGGCCGCCCGGTGATGCTCAACGCCGACATCGCGTTCCTGCCGTACCTGCGCGTCCAGCTGTCCAACACCCGTCACGACATCGTGGCCATCGGCTACGACGAGACGGCCGGCACGGTCACCGTTGTTGACAATGACCGGATCGAGCCCCAGGTAGTCCCTGCCGAGGACCTCGACCGAGCCCGTTCCTCGACCGGGTTCCCCGATCCCGTTCGCTACGCGACCTGGCCGATGCGCTTTCCGCACGAGCTGCCGGACCTCGCCACGGCAGCGACATCCGCTGCGGCGGCTGCGGCTCGCCAGCTGAGGGAGGGCGCGGGTCAGCTCTTCGATCCGATCGCGCTACCGCCAAGGACGGTCACTGGCACCGGGCTGAAGGGCCTGGAGACCTTCGCCGCCGATCTCGGCTCGTGGGCCTCGGTCATGGACGAGGAGGCCCTGTCGCAGTCCCGCCGGGCCCTGGCGGTGTTCATCGAGAAGGCTGGGACGGGGGGTGGTCTGTTCCGACGGCTCCAGGCGGAGTTCTGCACCGACGTCGCGGACCGACTCGAGAGCGCCCCCTTCGCCGAGGCTGGCCAGGCATGGGAGACCGCCGCCAGGGCGTGGTCGTCACTCGCAACAGCGTGCGTTGGGGAGTCGTCCTCACTCCGTGAGCTCGAAGACACCGTGCGCGAGATCACCCATCTGGAGCGGGCTGCGTGCGCTGCTCTGGAACTCGCAGCACGCACGACGCCGGCCGGCCATCGGGCAGAGGGATGACGGCAGGTCCCGGCGGGCAGGATGCCGTGGCCTTGGGGCAAGCCATCCGTGATGCCTTCGAGAAGGGCGGGTGGGCTGCAGGCGAGCGGCTGCCCCCGCACGCCCCGTGGTGCTTCGTGTGCGGCGAGGAGAACCCCTCAGGGCTGGGGCTGCAGGTGTTCGCGGCCGACGGTCACGCAGTCCAGGCGACGCAGCAGTTCGATGCGTCTCACGGGGGGGCGCCGGGTGTCGCACACGGAGGCGCGGTCGCAGCAGTGCTGGACGATCTGTTCGGCTTCGTCCTGGTCCGCATCATGGTCCCTGCGGTCACGAGGGACCTCCACGTCACCTATCGGCTGCCGACTCGGCTCGACGTCGACACCCATCTGACTGCCTCACTGGTGGAACGCCGAGGACGTGACCTCCATCTGGAGGCCTCGGCGAGCCAGGGCGGCCGTCAGATCGTCACCGCGACGGCCCACTTCGTGGAGGTCGACTTCGCCCATCTCTCAGATCCCAGCGCACGATTCGGTCTTCAGGACTGATCCGAGGCAACGACCGAGGAAAGACCGCGGACACGCACCCTGCCAGAAAGGATGACGATGATCACCAGCACGATGATGGACGATCTGCCCCTGACCGTGACACAGCTGTTCCGGCACGGCTCACGGGTGCACGCAGAACGCGAGGTGGTCACGTGGCTCGGGGACGCATCGCGACGTGTGACGTTCGCCGAGACGGCCGATCGGACACAGCGTCTGGCCGCTGGGCTCGCGTCCTTGGGAGTTCAGCCGGGCGATGTGGTCGGCACGTTCATGTGGAACAACCAGGAGCATGTGGAGGCGTACTTCGCCGTCCCGTGCATGGGGGCGGTCCTGCACACGCTCAACATCCGCCTGTCGGCGGACCAGCTTGACTACGTCATCCGGGACGGTGGTGACCGGGTCATCCTCGTGGACGGGTCCCTCATCGGGTTGCTGGCCCAGGCAGGGGACGCACTGCGGACGGTAGAGCATGTCGTGGTGGTCGGTGAGGGGGACGTCTCACTCCTCGATCGTCCGGTCATTCGCTACGACGACCTCCTGAGGGATCCGCCGTCGGGCTTCGCCTGGCCCCATGTGGAGGAGTCGGCCGCCAGCATGCTGTGCCACACGTCCGGCACCACTGGCAGCCCCAAGGGCGTGGCGTACAGCCATCGATCCCAGTGGACGCACGCCATGGGGGCTGCCGCAGGGGGCCTCCATGTCAGCGAGGGGGACCGGAGCCTCATCGTTGTGCCGCAGTTCCACGCGAACGCATGGGGCCTCATCTACATCTGCTGGGCCATGGGCTCCGACATCCTCCAGCCGGGACCGTTTCTCCAGCCCGAACCGTTGGTACGCTTCATCGAGGCCGAGCAACCGAACTTCTCCGCGGCGGTCCCGACCGTGTGGAACGGCGTCCTCCAGCTGGGTCGCCAGACCGACATCGACCTGTCGTCACTCCAACGTGTCGTCGTCGGCGGCGCAGCCGTGCCCAGATCCATGGTCCTGGCCTTCGACATCGATCATGGCGTGAAGATCGTCCAAGGCTGGGGAATGACGGAGATGTCACCGCTCGGGACCCTGTCGATCCCGCCAGCGAGCGCCGCCGACGACCCTGAAACCCAGGCGAACTGGCGAGCGAAGACTGGACGGCTCGTGCCCGGCGTTGAGCTGAGGATCGTCGATGGTGGCATCGAGCAACCTTGGGACGGCCAGTCGGTCGGCGAGGTGCAGGTGAGGGGCCCCTGGATAGCCAGGCGTTACCACAACGTCGACGACCCGGAGAAGTTCACCGAGGACGGCTGGCTCCGGACCGGCGACGTGGGCCTTGTCGAACCCAATGGTTTCATGCAGGTCGTGGACCGGACCAAGGACGTCATCAAGTCGGGTGGGGAGTGGATTTCCTCCGTCGACTTGGAGAACGCCATCATCGGTCATCCGGAGGTGGTGGAGGCAACAGTCATCGGGATCCCGGACGATAAGTGGACGGAGCGGCCTCTGGCCTGCGTCGTGCTGACCCCCCACGCGTTCACGACGCCGAGTGACCTGCAGCAGTACCTCGCCGACAAGGTTGCCAAGTGGTGGATTCCGGAGCGTTGGACCTTCATCGAAGAGGTCCCGAAGACGTCGGTCGGCAAGTACGATAAGAAGCTGCTTCGCGCGCAGCACCGGGAGGGAAGCCTGGCCATCCAGGGCCCAGCCGACGGGTGAGGCGCCCGGGTGATGTGAAGGCCTCGGTGGTGCCATGAGTTTCGTGAAGTCTGGTGACTGGACGCTCATGCTGCGGTGGTGATCTGGCGAGCTTCGACCACGAAGGGGTGAACATCCGCCACGTGAACTGCTTCGGCTCAACCGTCGTCGCAACGCCTGTCTGTTCAGCGGCTCGCAGTAGCTGCTCGAGCGCCTCAGCAGAAGTGCGCCAGCCCAGCGCCGTGTGTGGCCGTCCGCAAGGCTGCGGAGAACTCGTACAGCCTTTCCCGTTCGCAGAGTTGCCGGTGTCGACCCCGAGGACCTCGTGGCGCCCATCACCGCGGACACCGGTAGCGATGACAACGGCTTCCTGACGACCTGGCCGGCCTCGCGGACGTGGGCGTAGGGCGCGCCCAACCAGACGTAGCAGAACGGCTGAGGATCCGGCCGGGGCTGCCGCAGGATCGCGACGCCGTCGTCGATGAGCTTGCGCACAGGGCTCACCGTCGACTCTCGAGATGTCTCTCACGGCCCAAGGCCTTGACGAGTCCTATCGACCTCCCTCGAGGTAGTCCCGGTGATGTAGGCACGCATGATCCCCGCCCACAGGGCCTTGTCGATGCGACGGCGAGGCTCGAGCAGCTCGGGGAAGAAGCTGCCCTTGCGCAGCTTGGTCGCGACCTCGACATCGCCCGCCGGGGTCGAGAGCAGCATGGGGCGGTGGCCGTTGCGCTGGTTGAGGCGGAACGGGATTCCGCTCCCCAGGCTCGGCGCCGACCTTGGCAGTGAGCTCGACCTCGATCAGCTCCTCGGAGGGCCGCAGCCATGATCTGAGAGATCGAGCGTCTCCCATAGCACGAAGGCAACGCACGACGGCCCAAGAGCAGTCTGTCGTCTCCGAGCTCGCCGAGGCCCTGATGGGGACCGACGCGACCCGACGCTGTCGACAGTTCACCTTGCCCCATGAGGATGACGAGTCTGCGCACAAGGGTGCCCGAAGGGGGTACCGAGATGCACCGTCGGAGAGGCAGGTGAGCACCCGACCTTCTCAATAGGATGAAGGCGTGGAGAAGATCGACGTGCACATGGACTGGGGCAACGGGATCTCCTGCCTGGGGGATTGGCAGGTCGTGGAGGTGGCGAACGCCATCGTCACGACAGGAGCCGAGGCAGACGTCGTGGTCGCATACGGGCAGGTGGAGTTGGAGCAGTGCGACGCGTGCGGGAACCGTACCGTGCCCTGTCCCGTCTGCGTGGAGTGGTACAACGCCGACTCCGTCCCGGACGCATGTGCCACCTGTGGGGTCGGTCTGGACCTTGATTGGTGGTCTGACGGCCATGACGTGCAGTCGGACATGCGGCTTTGGGTCGGCGAGCAATACGACGTGGGAAGCTGGGACGGACAGCTAGCCGACGCGGTCGACGCCGCGGCGGTGCAGGATCACAAAACACTGCTCGCATGGCTCGACACGATGGACGACGCTAGGGCCGAGCGCGTGGCCAAGATGGCCTGCAACGCGCACCCGGAATGGCTGCACCATGCGGAGATTAGCTCCTACGTCCACACGGGACCTCCGGACGATCCACTCCGCTTCGAGCGGCTGCACATCGTCCTCGTGGGCACCGAATGGCGGTCGTCAAAGGGTGGGGTCTCGACGGTCAACCGTGAACTCGCCAGCGCGCTCGCCACCATGCACGACACCTACACCATCGTCCCTGAGGCAGGCGAGCACGAGGTCGAAGACGCCGCACAACGCGACGTCACACTCCTGGCCTGGAGCGACCACGTCCCGATCGTCGACGACGGGCTGGTGTATCTGACGGGACGGCACCCCGGGCTGCCCCAGCGGGTCGATCTGGTGATCGGCCACGGCAGGGTGACCGGGCAGCAGGCCATCGGACTGGCCCGATCGGTCGACGCGCAGTATGCCCACCTTCTACACATGGACCCCATCGAACTCTCGTCGTTCAAAGACACGCCGAATGTCACGCACGACGCGCATATGAGAAACGACATCGAACGAGCACTCTCTCGCGCAGCAGATCACGTCTTCGCAATAGGGCGATACCTGGCCAACAACCTTGGCGCCCGATACGACGTCCACGTGCACGCGCTGATCCCCGGCGTTCCCGACACCGAACCGAGGCCGCGCGCTCGAGGCGGCCGTCCCGTCCTGCTGCTCCTCGGCCGTTTGGAGGACGCCACCATCAAGGGCGTTGACGTAGTCGTCCGGGCGCTCGCGTCCATCGACAGGCCACGCGAGACCCGTCCCCATCTTCTCCTCGTCGGGGTGCCGGACGCCGAACGGGCGGACCTGCGCGCGCACATAATCGAGAATTGGGATGGACGGGGCCTGGACGTGGAGATGCAGCCGTTCACTGACGACCCGGACGTACTCCGGGACCACTTCGGACGGGCGGCGGCGGTGCTCGTCCCCTCGGCGGTCGAGGGGTTCGGCCTGGTCGCCTTCGAGGCGATCGGTGAGGGGATCCCCGTGCTGGTCTCCGACGAGAGCGGAGCCGGGATGCTGCTCACCGATCTCGCCCCGGAGATCCGGCTGCCCGTCCGCGAGATCGGCGGTGTAGACCCCGCGACGGCATGGCGCGACGCAATCGTCGAATTGCTCGACGACCTCGATGGAGCCAATCGGCGCGCGGCCGACCTGCGCACTCGCGCACGCCGCCGCTTCAGATGGCGCGGTTGCGCGACCAACATCACCTGGGCGGTAGGCCCCTACGCCGCGACACCGTCGCCATGAGGCCGTCGAGGGTGGACGGGCCCGTCCACCCGCCCACGCAGTTCGCGAGGCGCAACTACTGCGTCATGCCTCCCAGCAGGGGTCCGGATCACCTCGCTCCGGCTGGGACACGGCTACACATCACACCCATGCCAACCTCATTCACCACCGAATCCCACCGACCATCCACCGCGCATGTCGAATCACACCGATGAGTCTCCTTCGGCCTTGAAAGGAGCCCTCCGGTGTGAAGTTGTGGGAGGTCCGCGGGCTGGCCGATGTGAACCGACCAGGCTGCGGGGGCCCGGCCGGTGTGAGCCGGACCTACGCCTCGCGGTGGCGTGGCGGTGAGTGCCGGGGGGCTGCCGGCGGGGTCGGACCTGGCGACGCTGGCCGCCGACGCGCGGGCGCAGGGGGAATCGATGGCCGCAGTCGCGCGGCGTCTCGGGGTGGACCGCAAGGCGCTCGTCGCCGCCCTCGACGCCGACGGTCTCGCGTGGCGTCGCCACCGGCCCGACGACGCCGAGGTCACAACCGCCGTGGCCCGGGGGGCCGCTGCGGGCGCGTCCAAGCGGATGGTGGCCGAGCGGCTCGGTGTCACCGTCAAGACCCTGACCGCTCGCATGGACGCGCTCGGCCTGGTCTGGGAACGGCGCGGGCCAGGCCGGTCGGTGCCCGACGCCGCCGCCGTCGTCGCCCTGGCCGCCGAGCGGGGCTGGACCAAGGGCCGGCTGTGTGAGCACCTGGGGGTGTCCCGCCCGACGCTGGACGCCGCACTCGACCGCGACGGGGTGGCCTGGTGGCGCGACCAGTCCGCCACGCTCAGGGCCGCACGGGCCGCCAAGCCCGTGCCCCGCGGCTGGGACGGTGACGTGGCGGCTGCGGTCGCGCTCGGCAACGAACAGGGCTGGACCAACGAGCAACTCGCCGCCCACCTGGGCACGACCGTCCATGTGCTCCGCAACCGGATGAACGAGAAGGGTGTACGTCGCCACCCTCCCCCCGACCCGGCCGTGTGGGCGGAGCACGTCGCCACGGCCGCGGCCAACGGCTGGACCCAGGCCCGGCTCGCCGAGGAGCTCGGCACGACCGCGGACGCGGTACGCAGGAGGCTGCGTCGAGCGGGCGTCGAGTGGTGGACCGGGAGCCACCACGCGGACGGGGGCCCCGGTCGCCGCCCGAGGTCGTCGACCGTCGAGCTGGCGATCGACCTCGAGGGCGACCCCTCAGGCGCCGTTGACCTTGCCAGACGCCGCGGCTGGTCGCGTCACGGGCTGGCCCACCGGGCCGGGGTGACCACCCGGGTGCTCATCGACAGGCTGGACGCCGCCGGGGTCGACTGGTGGGCCCCGCCAGACGATGCCGAACGCGATCTCGCCGAGATCGTTGCCGGTGCCGCCGCCCGACGTGCGACCATCACAACGACCGCCACCGAACTCGACATCACCCCCGGGACCCTCAGCCGCAGGCTGGCGGGAGCCGGGTTGAGGTGGTGGACCGCACCCCGACCAGAAGACGACGCCGTCCGCGAAGCGGTCGCCGCGGCCCGTGCCGCCGGCGGCACCCGGGCGGACGTCGCTGCGAGGCTGGGCACGACGGGGGCGGAGACCAACCGCGCGCTGCGACGGCTCGGCCTGACCCTCGCCGCGACCGCGGTCCCGGTGACCTCCACACGCGGTGAACTTGCCGACCTCATCGCCGAGGGGCACACCCACGCCGAGATCGCGGACCGGCTCGGCGTCACGGTCAACACCCTTCGCACCCACCTCGCCAGGGTCGGGCTCACCGGGGCCGGTCGGCCCACGGGACGTCGGCGACGAGACGCCGACGCGGCCGCCCTGCAGTCCTGGCGGTCATTGCGCTTCAGCCGCTGGGCGGCCGCGGCGGGGCTGGACCTGGGCACCGTCGAGGAGTGGCACGTCGCGGCGTTCCTGCACGCCGAACACCTTGCCGGCGCGGAGGTCCACGCCCTCGCCGACACCATCGTCACCGACCTCAACGCCATGTGCGCCCGCCAGGACCGCCAGCCCGTCACCCGGCTCGTACGGCCGGTCGTCAGGGCGATCGGACCCCGACCTCCGCGGAATCGGCGGACCACCAAGGCCTTCGCCGCCCCCCTGGTCGCCGTCTCACGGTTGCTCGCCGACCACCCGGCCTGGTTCGCCCCGACGACCTGGCAGACCGCCGCGGCCGCCGCCCTGCTCCACCCCGTGCTCCACGCGCACGGTCTGGCCCCCCATCTGCTCGACCGCAGCAACATCATCGTCGACAGCCCGACCGTCCGCGTCGGCGGCACAACCCTGGACGACACCGTGGTCGTAGCAGCCGGCCTGTCCGCGGCCGGCCTCGCCCAGGTGGTGGCCGCCGGTGTCGCACAGCGGCCCTGGCGCCACCGACGCCAGGCGTACGACGACCCCGCCGTCGTGCTGGCGGACGCCCGACTGCGAACGCTCGCCGTTGTCTTCGCCGGCCGGCTCGCGCACGTCCAGGCGATGCGCGGCATGGACCCGCTCGGGGTCTCCGTCGCACAGATCCGCGGCGCCGCGGACGGCCACCACTCCCCCACCCGCACACCGACCAAGACCGGGCAGCGGTGGACCCGCATCGACCACACCCCCGACCACCACCTGTGCCCGGCCTGCGCCGCCGCCGCTCTCGCACCGCACATCCCCGTCGACGCTCGGCGGCTCAGCGACCTGCTCAGCGAGTCGGCGTACCGCAAGACCCTCGCCCGCTGGTGCACCCGGCTCGGCTGGCACCCCTCCTCGATCACCTCCGGCACGTTCCGGCGGACCGCGGCGACGCTGACCTACCACCGGCTCGGCTGGTCGGAGGTCGTCGTACTCCTCGGCCACGAGCTGCAGGCCGGGCACACCGCCACCTACGTCGACGCCGGCGACCTGGCCGACCCCGGCATCGACCTGGACGCGTGGCAGACGAGAGTGCGCCGGGAGATGACCGGGACCAGCGAGTACATCGCGGTCACACGGTCCTCCGAGCCCTTCTCCCTCATCGGCCCGAATGACCTGCCGGGGGCGGTCGAGGCCGTCCGCCGACTCCTCATCGACACCGAGCTGCTCCCCGGCCACTCGCGGCCGAGGTCGTCGGCGGCGGTGGGGCAGCGAGTCCAGGAGGCCGTCGCCGCCCTGCACCCCGACGCCGACCCCGACACCGTGTCGATCATCACCCGCACCCCGGAGGGGATCCACCGTTGGGTGATGGACGAGCTGTGCAACAAATCGACGGCTGCGACGGCACTCGAGCGTGACCTGTTCCTCCTCGGGCGGCTCGCGCCGTCGCCGAGCATCGCCAGCGCCTGGCTCGGCCCCGCACGTCAGACCGTCGCAAGGGCCATCGAGGAGGAACGCGACCGCGGAGTCGTTGTGGAGCGCCGGCAGCCGCCGGTGGCCACACGGGAGGTGTTCCTCGGTCTAGCCGACGCCGCGTCGGACCCCACCACGATCGGGTTCCTCGTGGCGGGGTTCGCCGGTGCATTGCGGCCGGGCAGCATCGACGCGATCCACGCCGAGGATCTCCACGCCCACCCCGACGCGGTCCGACTCGACGTCCGTGGTGCCACAAAGCGGGGCGGGTTCCGGCCCTACACGGTGTGGATGCCGCACACCGACGACGCCCTGGACCCCCGCCGCCTCCTGGATCTCGCCCGCCACGCCGCGGCGGGCGACGGCCGACTGATGTGGGCCGGACGCGGTTCCGCTCACGACTACTCGAGCCGCTACCACGAACGACGTGCAGCGTGGGACCGGATGTGTGAGGACGTGCCGGACCTGGCCGGGCTGCTCCCCCGGAGCCTCCGACCGTCCGGGGCGATTTACCACGCCGAGATCACCAGGGACCTGCTCGCCGTCCAACGCCACCTCGGACACGCACACCCATCGACGACGACGATCTACCTGACCCGGCAGGACCCCGTCATCCGCTCAGCCGGGGCGGTCGACCTCGCGATCACCATCAGCGAACTCGTCGACGACCGACTTCTCGACCGGTCTGGATCACGACGGTCCGCGCTGCTCGCGGCCCTCGTCTCCCCCGACGGCTGAGCAGGGAACGCCCCAGCCGGGTGGGCGAGGCGGCCACCACGAGCCCCGGGGGAGGCCCGACACCCACGTCTCGCTCAGGGTGTCGCCGGGCCCCTCACGATTGGGTGCGCGGCGTCCCGTCACTTGCGGGGACGGTCCTGGGATCCGTAGTAGAAGCCGGTGACGCTTCCGACGACCGCAACGACGGGCGGCAGGACGACCTGCAGCACCTCGACGAGGTCTTCGATCCTCTCCGATGCGTCGTCCTTGCCCCAGGCGATCAGCAGCATCGCTGCG
The DNA here is from genome assembly GCF_003073135.1 of Euzebya rosea. Taxonomy (NCBI): domain Bacteria; kingdom Bacillati; phylum Actinomycetota; class Nitriliruptoria; order Euzebyales; family Euzebyaceae; genus Euzebya; species Euzebya rosea. Next base: position 150,057 of record NZ_PGDQ01000010.1, on the reverse strand, counting down.
CTGGTGAGGACGATGACGGCCAGCAGACCCAGGAGCGCGTAGGCGATGATTGCCCGGACCTGGTCGCGGGCCTTCTCCGGTTGGGCGTCGGTGCGAAGCAGTGGGCCTGCATCGGTGCCGAGGTCGACCTCGGCCTCACCCGACGGCACGATATCGTCGGCTCCGGTCCGACCTCCGCGGTCGGCCTCGCCGGGCGGTGGGTCACCGGCAGCCGTCACGGCCGGGTCCTTGTCGGAGTCCCGACGGGGCTCTGCCGGAGGGCCGGGCTCATCGTCGTGGTCGGGCACGGCGGCTAGTAGCGGACGACGGTGCTGAGCTTCTCGTCCTCATCCTCGATCATCAGGCGACCGCCGTCCCGGAGGCGTTCGTCGAGGAACTGCTCCAGGGAGATGGCCCGTCGGAGCACCTCGGTCATGGTGGTGCCGCGACGCTCGGCGAGCGACCTCAGTGCGTCGACGACCTCAGGGGCGAGGTTCGCGGAGATTCGTACGGTTTCGGGCACGGTGGTGATTCCTCTCATCGAGCCATGGGTGCTTCGGGGTGGGGCGAGTCGGCGCGTATCGGCGCGTAGACCGGGCGGCACTCGTGTGCCGGCCCCCTAGTGTCCCACATCCTGTGCGTTCGAGCAACCTTCTACGCACATGTTGCGCACATCGTACGCACATGGTTTGCTGTGGGTCATGATCGTTGAACCTGGGTGGACGGAGCGGACCGCCGCCTGGGTCGCCGACGAGGTCGGCTTTGCCCACAACCTTCGCCCGGATCGGGTGCGGAGGGTGGCGCATCCCCTGGAGGGGCGGGAGATCGGCGCACGCGACTACGTCCAACTGGTGGTTCGCGGCTTGGTCGAAGCCATGGGGGCCGGACCGCGAACGGATGAGCTCGCCCTCGGGGTTGCCCAAGTGTTCTGTCGGGAACACGACCTGCCGTTCGACATGTCCGCGGTCGAACAGTCCGATGACGACGAACGGCCGTCGGGGCGCGCCGGACAGCTGACGCTGTGGGAGGCGGTCTCGCCGACGGCGGTGCGGCCGAGGGCGCTGTTCGCCCAGGCCGACACCAACCAGGCCGGCGAGGAGCGCCGGATCGTGGAGGACTACATCAGCGACCTGGTGTCCAACACCCGGCTGGAATGGCTCGACATCGTGGGCCACCCGTTGCACGAGGACCACTCCGGGTGCGACATCACGTGGGAGGCCGACCTCGTCGCGGTCTTCGTCGTGCCAGGGTCCCAGGGCGTCGGAGCCCAGGTCCAGCGGCTGCGCGGCATCGGCGCCCTGATCCTGCCCATCGTCCGACAGCACGTCGGGCCGCTGTCCTACCTGTACGCGAACCCCAAGGTTGGCGCCACCCTCCCACCGCTCGTCTACGACGCACCGCCCGAACTTCCCAGGCTGCTCGGCGAGCGCCTCCACCAGCTCAGGCAGCGTCTGGTCCTGACCGCGAACCGGCGCGCTTCGAAGCGCCGGGTGTGGCAGGGGCCTGCAGACGCGCTCGGCCGCGCGCTGTCCCTGCGAGGAGGCGATGCCGAGTGGCCCGACAGCCTGCCGCTGACCCGGGAGCAGGCAACCGTCGCCGCCGTGCACCCACTGGCACTCGCCTCGCTGACCGCTGAACAGCTGCGAGCACTCGAGGTCCTCCTAGGGATCCAGTTGCATCCTGACAGCACGATCGCGCCCACCCCCCTCGCCTCACTGCTCCCCGACCCGGCGCGCTCGACCTTCGACAGCTACTGCGCGGCCGAGCCGGTCCCCCAGCCGATCCGGGCGCAGATGCTCGAACGTGCCGCCCGTCTGGGCCTCGGCTTGGTCACCGGGGAGGCCGCACAGCACCTGATGCTGGTGAGCACAGCGGACTGGGCCAATCTCCACGAGGAGATCCTGCGTGGCCGGTAGAGGCCGCCCATGGTCGGTGTCCACAGCCCGACGAGCCGACGAACTGCTTGCCGGCCTCCACCGTCCGACCCTCGGGGGGGCACCAAGAGCTGTGGATCTGGACGCAGTGGCCCGTGAGCTTCGGGTCCGAGTGCGTCAGGCGCCGGCATCGCAGGCCTGGCGAGGTCTCACCCGCTGGGAGGAGGGGCTACCGGTGGTGTACCTGAGGGAAGAACTGGCAAGCGAATCCCGCCTGCGATTCACGTTCGCTCACGAACTCGGCCACGTCCTGGTCGAGCGGGCCCGCGTCCACGGCTCCACGCTTCCGGCGGGTGGGTGGGACCTGGAGCGACTGTGCGACGCCGTCGCGGGAGCGATGTTGTTGCCGACCGACGACATGCGGGCCCTGGCCCGCCGCGACGCGTTGTCGATCGGAGACTTCCAGGCAATGGCAAGGGCGTACCGCGTGACCCTCTCCGCCGTTGCCGTCCGCCTCCGACGTGTGGGGCGGCCCGTCCGCCTGTGGCGGTTCCTGTCACCGGCCTTCGGCCGGCCACGCGGGGTGGTGGGCATGCGACGAGATCAGCTCGACGAACTCTGCGTCGGCCTTGAGTCCCAGGCGCAGCTGTCGGCGTTGCCGGTGGATCGCGAGGTCCCGATCGAGTTCAGTGCCCGCTGTGCCGAGTCGGCCGTCGACCACGAGATCGTCGGCTCCGGCTATCGATCCAGCCGGCAGGTGACGATCCTGATCGCACGACAGGACGGCAGACACCTGGCCTGGAGCACCGACTTCTGCTCGCACAGCAGGAGAACCGCGCCATGAGTCTCGTAGCCGGCCGCGCCAACCACCGTCCAACCCCAGCTCATGCATGGCTGAGGCCAGCGGCGACGGCGCACCCAGGCGCGAGAGCGCGAACGAGCCGGACGGTCGGACCCGGGTGCGATCCGACCGCTCGTACGGCGGACCGGGTCGCTCGACCTGGATCGAGCCGTTCAGTCAGTGGGGTCGGTCCAACCCGTTGGACCTGATGACCTCCTCGATGTCAGCCACCGGGTAGGTCAACTCGGTGCAGACCAGGCAGCCGCAGGTGTCGTCCAGGCCCGCAAGAATCCCTGCGATCCGTTCGCCGAGGCCGCCGGTGACCGGTGCAGCGGGGTCGAAGGCGGCGACCATCAGCGTGGTCGCATGGCTCGCCGAACCGGGCCGGATCGTGGCGAAGTAGCTGTGGAACACCGTGACGTCGTGCCATCCGCCCTGCTGCATCAGTGAGGGGTCAGGGATCCCCAGGGTCCGACCGCTGGTCACGAGTCCGGACCGCAGGGAATGGGTGCCCAGGTTGAGGTAGTCGGGCAGGAACGCGAAGCGCGTCTGGTAGCCGGCGACCCTGCGGTTGAAACGGCGGATGACGTCGGCGGGGACGGCGACAACGTCGTTCAGGTCGGTGGGGAACAGCCGGCAGTCGGGACCGAACCGGCCGGGGTCGTGTCCCTGACCTCGCCAGAGGGCGGCAAGCCGGCCACGCCAGCGGAGCAGCAGGTTGGCGGGATCCACCTCGCGCCAGCGGAGGTGGGGTGCGAGGTAAGGGGTGCGGCGGCCGACCTTGTCGGGCTTGCGGGGCAGCCGCCAGAGGATGCCGGCGGCGCTCGGTACGGCGTCGCGAACGGTCCGGTTCAGTGTCTCCCCGCCCCTAGAGGCGGTCCAGAAGGCGTTGGCGAGCCATGCGGCATCGCGGAGGGCCTCGTCGGGGAGTCGGAGGACCCGATCGATGAGGACCTCGCCCTCACCCGGCTTCGGCATCCGGATGATGCCCCTGCCCGCCTGCCAGTCCGGGAGGGAGTGGCCGTGGGTGGCGATGGCGTTCCGCAGGGATGTGGGGACGCCGTTGGGACCGAACGGCTGCCCGTTGGCGTTGCGGAACAACGGCCCTTCCGTCGCGCCGCCTCGTCGAAGGTCGAGCAGGGCCCGCACGTGGGCCGCGGGCCCGGGCGGGACGAGGACCTCGCGGATAAGCCGGTTGGAGCGGACCGTCGCACGGATCGTGACGCCGTCATCGCGGACCTGGTGGACCTCCAGGTCGCGCCAGAGGTTGAGTGGGATCCGTGCGCCGTCGGCGACACGTGTGCCGTCCAACGCGACGTCGGGGTGTGTCGCCGCAGCGATCAGTGCGGCGGTATTCAGCTGGTGGGGGTCGGGACGTCCGAGGCCGATCAGCAGGCGAAAGAGGACGTCGAGTTCGAGGGGGTCGCGGGCCTGTCCGCTGTGGGCCTTGAGGTATGCGGCCCGCAGGTCCCTGACGAACAGTCCGCCGGAGGGGTGTTCGGCGAGCGTCCGCCAGGGGGGCGCGACGTTGTGGCGCATGTGCCAGCGGTCGAGCAGGTGGAACCGACGGTCCCAGGTGCCCCGGTTGATCCGGTCGTCGATGTCCACGTTCGGCGTGGGGCCGTTGGGTTCGGGGAGGGGTAGTCCGTAGCGGTCCAGGAGGTCCAGTGCGTAGGCACGGATCTCCGCGAGGTCGGTCAGGACCCACACGTCGATGTCGTCCAGACGCGTCCCGGCACCCGTCTCCCGGCAGAACTCCTGGAGATCGCGGGCGTGGTTGCGCATCTCCGGTTCGGCGTCCTCGGTGACGCGACCAGCCAGGGCGGCGCTGCGAGCGAGGAGTTCGTCGAGCCCAAGCCGTCCGGGGGGACGGGACAGGCGCGGACTTGGGCTGGTCTGGCGGGCCTCGGTTGCCGCGTTGAGGCAGGGACCGCACAGCCCCCCGGTTGAGGTGGTCGTCCCCTCACACCCGGCGGTCGAGCAGGGTGTCGGCTTCAGGTCGAACAGGGGCGTCGGCACGGCTTCGAGGTCGACGAGCCCGGAAAGGTCGTCGGGTGCCCGCAGGCGCGAGGGGTCGAGGTGATGATCGTCGTCGTGCATGGGTGTGTCCTTGGCTGAGTTGGGTGTCGGTTGGGGCCACCACTAACTTGAATGACGTTATTAACGCTAGTGCGTGGGTGTGACAGCCCGGGGAGGATCGTCTTCCCGGGGCGGCCAGTGGTCTTTGAGTATCCGTTTGTCCATGAAACGGGTCACGGGCTCCACCCGTCAGCTCAGCCAGCCCTTGGTGCCGGTCGCGCGTCAACAACCTCGCTGGGAGGTACACCTAGAGGTCGTCACCTGCCGCAACCAAGAACCGTCGCCCGGTGTGTCTTCGACCGAACCATCATCGCGATCAGGAGGACGCAATGGAGTTGAGCGAGTACCAGACGAGGGCGGTGGCGACCGACCAGCGCCCCGGAGAGGACACGACCGCAGTGCTCTTCCCGATCGTCGGGTTGGCTTCGGAGGTCGGTTCCCTTACCCGCCATGTGAAGAAGTGGCTCCGTGACGGAGACGCCTACGAGTTGTTCGCAAGCGAGATGGCCGACGAGATCGGCGACATCCTTTGGTACTGCGCCAACGTCGCGAGCAAGCTTGGCCTGTCGATGGACAAGATCGCGTTGGCAAACCTACACAAGGTCGCGGGGCGTTGGCCCACCCAGACCAGCCAGCCCCCGCTGTTGGACGAGGCATACCCGGTGGAGGAGCAGCTGCCCAGGCGGTTGGAGGTCCGCTTCGAGGAGACACTGGCGGATGACGGCAAGGTCGAGGTCCGGGCCTTCGAGGGGGGCCGGCAGCTCGGGGACCGGCTGACCGACAACTCGTATGCTAACGACGGCTATCGGTATCACGACGCGTTCCACTTCACCTATGCCGCCCTCCTGGGATGGTCACCCGTGGTGCGACGGTTCCTCAATCGGCGGCGTGACAGCGTCCCGTACGTCAGGGAGGTGGAGGACGCTGGACGGGCCATGGTGATCGAGGAGGCGATCGCGGCGTTCGCGTTCGACTACGCCGCCGACGTCGGCTATCTGGCGGACGTCGAGCACGTCGATTTCTCCCTGCTCACGACCATCCGTCGGCTGACGGCCGGCTTGGAGGTCCGGGACAGGACGGCGTCCCAGTGGGAGCGGGCGATTCTGCGGTCCTTCGAGATCTGGCGTGCGTTGCGCGACGGTCACGGGGGGGTCCTCAGGCTGGATCTGCAGATCGGGACGATCGAGTACTCGTCTGCCTGACCGGGTCAGCGGATCCGCGTGTAGACCCCGGTGTCGTGCAGGTGCAGGAACGGTCTGTCGTCGAGGACCTCGGCCGCGGCGATTCTTTCCCCGACGGTGTCGACGTAATCGGGAAGGGTCGCGACGTGGTCTAACACGATCGAGCCGCCCACGACGGTCTGATCGGCACAGAGTTCCAGGGCGGCGCGTGCCGGGCTGTAGTTGTCGGTGTCGAAGAACGACAGCAGCAATGGCATGCCGGCCAACCTGTGGAAGGTCTCGGTGATGTCACCGGCGACGAGCTCGACACCGTACGGTGCGGTGTAGGCCCTGACGGCGTCAAGGTCTCCGAACACGCAGCGCGGGTGTTCGTACAGGTCCAGCAAGGACCGTCGGGCGGGGAAGCCGTCCCAGGTGTCGAATCCGATCACGGGCCCGTCGATGCCCAGATCCGATGCGACGCGGGCCATCCATGCGGTGGTGCCGCCTTTGAATGCTCCGAACTCAACGATCGCGCCGTCCAACCCCGCGGTGGCGGCTGCGGTCAGGCAGTTGTAGATGTGGTGGCGTGTGTGCGGTGATCCGGTCGCGTAGGACGGGACGAGGGCCGGGGCGTCGAGCCGGGCGTACCGTTCGTCGTTGAAGGCGAGATGGCCGGTCCCGGCGATGACGACGTCCGGGGGTGGGCGTTGGCCGTCGAGCAGGTCCCGGGCCCGCAGGAGCCAGGCCTCCTTGGCGTCGTCGTGGGCGATCACCAGCAGGGTCGGTGCCGCCCCTGGCAGGTCGGCCATCGACGTCACCGCGATCCCTTCGTCGTCGAACAGTCCCGTGACAAGGTCGCCGAGGCCGACCCGGACAAGGGCGGCGGTCACCGCGCGGCCGGCCGGTGTCGCACCGAGGACGGCGATCCGCTGGTCCTCTTCGAAGGCCGCCGCTCGTTCGAGGGTCCGCCGGCAGAGCTCCGCGGAGAACCCGGTCACGCCGTCCACTCAGACATCGCCGCGGCTGTGGTGGGGTAGCGGGCAGTGCGGTGGGACGGGGAGGGCGTCACACCGGGACCGGTTCGGTCGTGAACAAGGGGGTCTGCACCCCGGCGGGTGACCCGTCGGCAGGTGCGGGGAGCTTGTCGTTGAGGCCCCACTTCGGCGGGTAGAAAGGCGGTTCGAGCGGTCCGCTGCGGGTGTAGCGCTGCTTGATGCGGACGCGGTTGCTCTTCAGGTCCGGGAACGCGGCGCGGGAGTACTTGTCGGTTTCGCAGAACAGACCCTGGCAGTCGATGGCGTGGAGTCGACGGCCGAACAGTCCGCCGAACGTCAGACCGAGGCGGTCGAACTCCTCCTCCTGACGGTCGACCATCCGCATGATCAGCTGGGAGGGCGTATATGACCCGAAGTCGGCGAAGACCTTGTTCAGGCCTCGGACGGCACCGGGGCCGGCGACGGTGTAGTCGTCCTCGTCGAAGTCGAGCTCGCCGCTGTAGTTCAGGTCCACCGCCAGTTGGTAGCTCATGAACGGTCCGATCATCGGCCATTCCGCCAGCCGCGCGACGACCTCTCCGAGGTCGCGGGCCCGTGCGAGCCTTCCCCCGAGGCCGCCGGGCGCGAACATGCGCTGCACGAGCTCGAGGTGGTTGCGGTGCTTGGAGGAGTGGCCGTAGGCGTCGTGGGCGCAGAGGATGAACGCCGAGGTGTAGATGGCACCGTCGCGGCGGGTGCGGTCCAGGACCTCACCCAGGAGGGCGGTGTCCAGGGTGCTCCGCCGCACGCCGCCCGTGGCCTCCTCCAACCGCTGCCATGTCCGTTCCTTGGAGAAGAGACGGAACAGAACGATGCGGAGGAACACGTCCTCCGCGGGCAACCCGCGGCCTCGTTCGCCGTGGATAACATCGCGGATGAGGTACTGCGAGACGCGGTCGGACGCCCTGAAGGTGTTGCAGAACTTGTACTCGGTGAGGATCGGATCGTCGGTCCAGGGGCCTGGACGGCCGTACGTGCGCTGCATGAAGATCCGCTGGCGTTCCGCGGCGAACCGCCAGTAGGTGTCGTAAACGTCGGGTCGCGGGGTGGGCTCCATGACAGGAGCATTCCACAACCCTGCGATGGCGTGCCGCTGGCGACCCGGGCAGTCAGGCCGCTTCGGGAGGGTCGGCTAGACCCCTCAGCATCTCGCGGACCGGCGTGATGTTGACGCCCATCTCGACATGCCCGAGCGTCATCAGGAGCTCCCCCACCTCGGCGCCGGAGTGGTCGGCGATGTAGGCCAGCAGCTGACCGAGCCCGAGGTAGTTGCCGTAGGCCCGCGGGACCAGCGATTCGTTGCGGTAGATGGCCTGCATGTGCAACCGCCCCGCGTGGTAGTGCAGCGACACGTGGGCCAGACAGGGGAAACTCATCCACATATTGCGGTCCCTGCCCGGCGCGTAGATCGCGATCTCGTACCGGGACGTCCTGTTCTGGTTCTTGGTGATGGATGAGCGGAGCTTCTCCACGGTGTTGGAGAGCTGGTCAATCGACTTACCACCGGGTGTGGGATACGCCACGATCCGACCGAAGTACGTGCCGAGCCGGTTCCCTCTGTACCGCTGAATATCTCTGTACCGGTCGCGGTAGTAGGCCGCGAGGTCCTCGGGGCCGTCGGTGCGTCCGGTGAAGGCCACCGGGAAGATGGTGTTGCGGGTCGTGTCGATGTGTGGCAGGTGGTCCTGCTCCGATCGCCGCCGGTTGACGGTGTCGATGAGGTCCTGGGCCGCCGTGCGGATCTCGGGTGTCTCGGCCGTCGGGTCGGCGATTCGAAGGATGAGGTGAACGTGCTTCCAAGGGTTGCCGGATGACGCGAGCAGCCTGGTGGCGGCCAGCCAGCCGGTGGAGACGTTGTCGGCCTCGAGGTAGCGGTCGGTCATGATCAGGCTCCAAACAGGGTGTGTGCCACGACGCCATAGGCGTCGACGTACTCGCGGGTGACGAGGCCGTAGCCGCCGGTCTGCCAGCCGTCGCCCCAGGAGTTCTTGACCACCAGCGACTTCGCCTGGGTGCCGACAACGAGGACGGCGTGACTGCCGAACGTCCTCAGGCCCGCAGGGGCGTCCACAGGCCCGTCGGTGTACCAGGCGGCGGGGACGAGACGGAGGGTGAGGATGACGGGCTTGCCATCGGTCGCGCTGTCGGCGACGGTGCCGAAGTCGCAGGGGGCGGCGCGACGCCATTCCGGGACCGAGGCCCGGTTGGCGGGGTCACGGGCCTCGTGCGGTCGTCCGTGCTGCCAGGTGGGGCGTCCGTACGGCCACGCGTGCTCCGTGGTGAGGTCGTGGACGTCGAGTCCTTCCAGGGCCCACTGGACGCTGATGTCCTCGCGGCCAGGGATCCCTCCGATCTGGTGGCCCGCCCACATCACGTCCTCAGGCGACATGACCTGGTCCGCACCCGAATGCCATTCATGGGCCGCAGCCACGGCGAACCCGACGCACGTCGGCCGGGACCCTTGGTCGCGGACCGGTGTCTGTGCTGATCGGTGGTCCATGTCAGGAGTGCATGGCCATTGCAGCCTCGGGGAGCTGTAGGCCGCTCAGACCGGGATCGATCGTCACGGGAATCCTGACGCGTTCAACGGGTTCGCTTTCGTCGAAGGGCCGGTCGCGGATCAGCTCAAGCGGGTGCGGGCCCACCCCGATGCCAGGGGGGACGTCGAGTGCGAAGGACCGCGGATAGGTCCCGCCGGCCAGTTCACCGTCGTCGTGGACGAGGTGGATGTCGGCATCCCAGTCATCCATGAAGGAGTCCGCCGCCAGGGGCAACACCGATCGTTCGGCGACCCTCCAAGTGATCCCGCTGCTAGGCACGTCGTCGACGGTTACCACGATCCTGTCCCCTGGCCGCCCGCTGACCTCGTGAGCCGCCCGTCGCACGTCGACCCACAGGACGTCGTTTCGCATGATGTCGGGCACCATCGTCCCGGCGATCGTGCGCTTGATGGTGCGGGGTGGGACTGTGGCCCACCTCGACGCGTCGTCACGACCGACGATCCGCACGGTTGCGAGCTGGTGGGCGGTGGCGGTGTAGCTGGTCCCCAACCACAGCGACAGCGCATAGACGTCCAACGGATCCCTCGGGGTGTCGATGCCGAGGGTGCGCAGCCCCGTTCTCACGAGCCGACGGGGCATCAGGAACCATGCGCCGAACGCTTCGGCCTCCTTCTCCTCAGTCGTCCAGCCCGTTTCCTTCCGGCGGGCCCGTTCGAGGTCGCCGTCGACTCCCATTGCGTGCCCGAACACGTGGTGGCCGAGCTCGTGCGCCGCGGAGTAGCGTTGCCGTGTGCGAGGGTGCCCGACGTGGAGCAGGATCCCCGGCTGGGGTTGAGCCGGTCCCGCCGGAAGGTACAGGCCGGACGTCCTTCCGAGCCTGCCGAAGGCCAGGATGATGCCGAGACGGCGGATGGCATCGAACGGGTCGACCGGGCGGGACAGGTCGATGCCGAGTTCGGCGTGCCATTCCCCAGCCATGACACCGGCCCTGCGGTTGGCCTCCTCCCAGGTCGTCACGAGCCGCCCTCCCCTGGGGTCCGGTAGTTCCTGAGAAACAGCGCGAAGCGGATGACTTCCTCCTGCGCCTCCTCGTCCAGATCGCCCGCTGCGCGGGCGAGCGCCGTGCTGGTCGCCTCGGCGGCGCCCTCGACCGATCCGCCGCCGAGGAAGTAGTCGACCGGCATCCGGTACAGCCGCGCGAGGCGCTTCAGCTCCAGGCTCTCCACGCGACGTGCGCCGCGTTCGATGTCGGACACGGCGGTCCGGCTGATTCCGGTCTGCTCGGCCACGAACTGCTGGGACAGGTTGAGGAACTCACGAGCCTGCTTCAGGCGTCGTGCTAGGGCTGCCGCCTCATCAGGCGTCCCGTCGTCGGTGCCGGTCACGTGCCGGACCGGCTGCTGACGAACCCGACAAACGCGCTGACCGACCGCATGTGGTGCCTGCGGAGGCGGCCCTTGTGGACCGACAGGCCCGTCCGCTGCTTGAACCCGGCGATAATATCCATCATGTCCAAGGAGTCCACGGGCATGGCAGGGGTCACTGAGAGCCGTTGCTCCAACTCCTCGCGGTCCTCCATCAGGAGTTCTGCAAGCAGATCCAGGACCACGGCCTGCAGGGCCGTCGGGGTCCATGTGGCGGGAGGGGCGGCGGGGCTCGCGGTTGGCATCACGGGGACCTCCAGTGTGTCGGAATAGTCGACATCGTATAGGATAATCAAGCATGATGCAGGAATTGCCGACAGTGCCGTACGTGGGGATCGACCTCGTTGAGCCGGACCGATTGGCCGAGAAGCTGAAGCGCAACCCACGACTGCTGGAAGAGTTGTTCCATGCCGGCGAGGTCGCCTACAGCCGTGGCGAACCGGATCCCGGTCAATGCCTGGCCGCGCGTCTGGCGGCCAAGGAGGCCGTCCACAAGTGCCTAGGGATGCCGGGCCTGGAACCCCTTGACGTGGAGGTCGTCGGAGGCGGCCCGGACACAGCCGTCGCATTACACGGCGAGGTCGCACGCCGGGCCCGTTCGCTGGGTGTGCTCGTCACGATCTCGCTCACGCATGTCCGACCGATGGCCGGGGCGATCGCGATGGCACGAACACCCGGCTGAACCCTCGGGCCGACCGCGTCCCGTGTGGGTGGAGCGGGTGAGGGTAGTCGAACCCCCGTATTCAGCTTGACCGAGCAGATGCTCCTCGACGCGAGGTTCGACGTCGCGCCATACCGCGACTGGGCGTTGACGACCATGCGTGAGCGCGGTCTCGTCTGACCCCGGCAGATCGGCGCGACGCGGCCGATGTATCCGACCCGCCTTCCGCGACGACGACCGCGTGATTCGAGCCGCGGGGGACACGTGTTGAATGCCTCGGTGGTCAGCGCGCCTGGTGCCGGATCTGACGCTGGCGGTTGGCCTCTCGCTGCGCCGGGTCGTAGCGCTGGGTGACGGCAGGTCGTGACAGTCCGAGACGTTCAGCGACCGCCGACCAACTGTGCTCGCCGCCGACGGCCTCGGCCACCAGCCCGGTGACGAAGTCCCTCGCGGTCTCCTCGGCCGCGAACGCGACCACCACCTCGTCGAGCCCGTCACCCCGCCCGTGTCGGAGGGCCAATGACCGGAGCGCCGCACCAACACGGGGATCGGACCAGAACTCCCGACCGATCCCGCCGATGCCTTCCTTGGAGTCGCTCATGAGATCGCCCTGCACATGCCCTCACCCTATCGGCCGGCGGCAGGCCGGACGGGCCTCCCCAACCAGCCGGAGTGTGACCACGTCGCACCCACGCGCTAGAGTGCCGTTATTAACGACACTTGGGAGCAGGACGTGACCAGAGAACCCGACTACCCACAACCGACAACCGAACTCGCTGACCAGCTCGAGCAGGCTGCCCGCGACCTCACCGACAGTGCACTCACGCTCAGAAACAGCCATCCGGGCCGCGAGCGCCTCATCGCGCTGGCCTCGGCCTACACGCTGTTGACCGGCCTGTGGCGGGCGACGCTCCGGGACCGCATCAGGGGCCAGATCGACGTGGAGAAGCGACGCCAGGCAACCAGCTGGTCCACGGTCGCGCGGCTGCTCGCCACCGCTGGCGTGCCGCTATCGGCCTCCCAGCTACGCCAGTGCACCATCGCCAGGACCGGGGGCGGACAAGCGGCCAGGCGCCGACGCGACGTCGCTCGACGCCTCAACCCCGACGACCTGCAGGCGTGGCTCCTAGAGGGGTTCAGCTACGCCGAGATCGCACGGCGCCAAGGCGTGAGTCCCCAAACCGTGGCACGCCACGCCGACGCCAACGGGCTCGCCCACCTCAACACCCGCGGTGCGGCGAAGGCCGGACCCGCACCCACCACACCAAGTGAAGGACCGACATGACCGACCATCACGACATCACGAACTGGCAGCTTCACCACACCCGGGACGGCAGACAGGCCGAGATCGTCGTCGACGCCTGCTGGGCAACGGTGACGTGGCCGGACCGCCCTGCGACGACCGCCCACATCCGACCCCTGGACCTGCTGTCCTGCCTCGGGCTCGCCGGCGAGGACCCGCACGCGTGGGATCTCCTCACCGAGGGCTGGCGCCTGCATCTGCCCACCGACCGATGCGACCCGATCCCTCGGGCAGGGTCAGGCGCGGAACCGATCCGCCACGGCGGAGCGATCAGGGCCGACGGCACCTGGGTCCTAACCGCCGGGGGCCGACAGGTCAGACACCGCCGTTCCGGGACGGTGCTCTGGAGCTGGGGGGTGGCCACCATATGGACCGACGACGAGTGCGGACTCTCCGTCATTCAGGGACTGCCCGACGGTGCGGAGTGGGCCGACGCGGGCGAGGAGGAGACAGTGATCGCTGAGATCGGATTGGAAACCTTCGACATCCGCCGTGCCTGAGCGGCATCGGATCCGCACCGACAGTCGCCGAACGTGCCCACCTCACCCGTCAGGCCGCAAACTTCAGGCCTCCACGAACCTGGGCCCAGCGTGGCGTCCACCATGGGGGGTGGCGGACGCGACCTGGGCAAGGGCCGCCTCACTCGAACTTGGGAGAGTCGCCGTCCCCATCGGGTTCGCGGAGCAGATTGCGTAGCGCGCGGACCGCGGCAACTCCACGGGCATCCTCCACCGAAGCAAAGCCGCGCTCGGAAGCATCGAGCTGAAGTCGCGCGGCTTCGTGATCATCGGCGCCGAAGCAGATCTTGCCCATGTCGAGCATCACCGTGGCAGCGCGGACCACCAGGCCGGCATCAAGGAACAGAGCCGCGCAGCGGTCAAGGACGAGGATGGCGTTGGCATGGTCGCCTGTCCTCGCCACGATCTGGGCGAGCACGGCGAGGCTGCTGGCTTGGCCCCCGCCGATGTCGTTCGGCAGGGCGGCGAACGACACCGCTGCGGACAAGAGGGGACCGAGTGCCTCGTCGAAGCGCTGCTCCTCGGTCAACATGACGCCGAGGCTGAGGCGTGCCGAGGCAGCGTTGACGTGGTCGTCGTGACGGTCGAACGTCCGCAGGCATTCCTCCTGCAGCGAGATCGCCAGTTGTTGCTCCCCCATCTGGTGAAGGACGTGTACGTGGTTGTGACTTGCGCGGGCTCGGACGAGTTCGCCTTCGGCAACCCCAATAGCCTCTGCGAGCGAAGCGGACGCCGCCGCTAGATCGCCCGACTCCCGATGCAGCGCTCCGATCTGGAACAGCGCCACGGCTTCAAGGTCTCTCAGGCCGACCGCCGCGAAGTGTCGTCGTGAGGCACGGAAGTGCGTCATCGCCTCAGACGGCTTGCCGTCGAGGTCGGCCAGATAGCCAGCGGCGTAGGTGACCACTCCCCTGAGACGCTCGTCCCACGGTGCGTCCTTGACGTCGTTGACCAGTCGTCGAGCGGACGCGAGATCGCCGGAGGCTCGAAGATCCTCGATGAAGTCGGTCAACTCCGACGCCGCGCCGATGTCATCGTCCATCTGGGTCAAGGCTGTGACCAGCCCGATGATCGGGTCCAGATTCATGGGCGCGGGACCTGACGCCGGTAGTGGTCGACAACCCTTGCCGAGACTGCCTGGAAGGCATCGGGCCGGTTGAACTTCAAACGGTCGAGAAGAAGCTCCCGGACCCGGTCGTGGATCCGGATGCCGGATGGATGCGGTTCGGTCAACTCGCTGTCGTCGAGCAGGTCGTAGATGCGGGCTGCCTCCGGCTCCTCGACTTCGAGTACCACCCCGACCAGTGCCGGGGTCAGGTGATCCGGAATGCAACCCAGTTCCAGTGCCGGCCCGAGTTCCTCCCCGCCGGGGGCATCGAGGATGCGCTCGAGTAGTAGGCGGGCGAGCTGGTTGTTGTCGCGCGGCTGGAGGGGACCGACCGCGTCCCAGCCACCTGGTCCCCGCGCGAGCGTTCGCAGCAGGACCAGCAGCAGCGGGAACCCGCCAACGACGGCCAGCACCTCGTTCTGTCGGCTGGCCTCCTCCAATCCCGCGCGACGAAGGAACTCCCGTGCGTCCTCTGGGGCGAACTCGTCGACGTGGACCCCTGGATGCAACCCGATCCTCCCGGACAGCCATCTCGGGTTGCTGATCGCCAGATCCTTACGTCCCGCCACGATGACCTTGACCGACCTCGGCAAGCGCGGGACCAGCGTCTCGCAGGCGAACACGTCGAAGTCGGAGGCGTACTCCCACCGATCGATGACGACCACGCTCGGCCTGCCAAGCATCAATCCGTCGCAACCCTCGCCGAAGGCCTCGGCAAGACTGGCCGGTGCTCCGCGCCAGTAGCTGTCCGCGGCCAGCCGGTCCCGGGAGCGGGCGCCCAACGTCTGTCCGAGCCTGGAAGCAGCTGCTGAGAGCCCGGTTGGCTCCTTGACCAGACCGATCGCGCCAAGCAGTCCAGCAGCGCCCCCGCCACCCTCGAGTACCGACTCCCGCCGCAAGTACTCATCCAGTTCGGCGTTTAGGCGGTCGAAGGCGACGTGCCCCTCACCGAGATCGCCGCTGACCTCCTTGAGGAACCGCGGCACTCCGATCGTCCCGTTTGGTGCGTTGCGCATGGACACCCGCACACCAGTGGTCTCGGCCAGCTCCTTGAACCGTCCGACCAGGGCGCTCTTCCCCACGCCGCCGATCCCATGGACCGCCAGCACCTGC
Organism: Euzebya rosea; assembly: GCF_003073135.1. Classification (NCBI taxonomy): domain Bacteria; kingdom Bacillati; phylum Actinomycetota; class Nitriliruptoria; order Euzebyales; family Euzebyaceae; genus Euzebya; species Euzebya rosea. The sequence goes on along the minus strand of NZ_PGDQ01000010.1, from coordinate 134,459 downwards.
GCATCGTCCGCGAGAAAGCCCTTCAGGGCGTCGAGTTCCTCGGCCCTGCCGACGAAGTCCTCTCCCTGCATCCGACCTCCCGTCCCGGTCAACACCCCCCACTGTAGTCATCGGACGGGCTTGCAGGTCTTCACGGGGCCCAAGCGCGATTTGCGACCGATCGCGGGCCCGGTGGTCAGGTGCGCCCTCGGGCTCCGTTCCTGCTAGCGGGAGCCGATGCGATGCGACCCTTCATGGCCGGAGATTCGCGTCAAGGCCTACGACGTTGGGCGCCGTACCGGTGCGCAATAGCCACCTGAACTTGCAGCACATGCACTCCACCCCGGTCGGGAAGACCAGATGGCCCCGCCGCGAGTGACCCTCGCCTGCTGAGTCAGGCCGGCCGGAGTCGTCGGCAACCCGGGTCCACCCGGCCTCGCGTACATGGGCGTGCAACGCCGAATCATCCAAGTCCCGGAGGGCCCACCACCAAGGCCGGTGGACGGGCTTGCCGTCCGGACCGGCCTCGGCGAAGTCTTCGCCCGCATCGGCCTTCACCCGTCCCATATCAGGCCCGGACACCACTCCGTGAGGCCTCCCTTCCCTGCCGTCCACCCCCACGAAGCTACCCCCCCACCTCAACATCCTGCCCGAGTACCCGCGGGCCCGCCCACCCAGTGACCAGCCATGACTCCAGCCCGCGTGAAGATGGCAACGCGATAGGACCGGTCCGTGCCTCGCTCGGACCCACCAGCATCGACATGCGGCCAGCTTGGCCCCGCGCAGATTCCACCCGCGCAACGCGTTCACGCCTACGCGGGAGCCGCCGGGGCCAGCACGTCCAACAACTCATCGCGAGTGAGCTTGTCCTCGACGTGCCCAACGACCTCCCCGGCGGCAAACACCCGTTGACGGGAAGCGGGCCGCTCGGTCCAGACCTCGACCGGCACGCGTCCCGCTGACGTGGCCATCCCGGCCCGGCGACACAGTTCACGGACCGTGCGCTCCGTCAGGAGCCACAGATCGCGGCCGTCGGGGAGTCGGACACCTGTGAGGAGCGTGGGGGGACCTGCCGGAGGCGGCGGTGGTCGGCGAAGGAGGCCCGCGATGTGGGCGCCCGCGAGCACATCGGCGATGACATGCAGTCGCTCACGGCCCTCGAGCAAGGGGACGCTCCCCCGTAGATGGTCCACGGCCGCCCGCCGGTTGACCCAGATGTCGAGGTCGGCCAAGCCGTTCGAGGAGGAAACGAGGCGTCGACCGCCAAACAGGGGGACGGGCGACGCGAGCCGATGGTGCCGCGCAAGGATGTCCACGTGACGGCGGCGACTCGCCCCCCGACTCGACGGCACGTCCGTACCTATAGGGATGCCGAGGAGACGGACGGCACGTCGCGCCAGTTCGCGTGTCTCTCCGTCGACATTGCCGACTGAGACCAGGACGTCGGTGAGGTCCGCAAGGCTCGTTGCACGGAAGCGCTGGTCGGCGAGGTCGAGGAGAGCCGATGGGGGATCCTGGCCCCCCAACCACAGCAGCGAGGCGTTGGGGGCATGCTGGTCCCGATCCGCCATCTGGCGCCTCACCTGTTCCAACAGGGGCCCCTCGGGGTATCCAGGCCGCTTCAGCTCCAACCCCACTGCGCCCCGCCATCGCCCGCCGTGTGTGGTCCCGGCGTCGAGGAACAGCGCCGGGAACCCCATCACGGAGTTGATGGCTTGGGCGACGTCGGCGGCCGGGAGTGCCCGGAGGAGGCCAACAAGTGCGAGGTGCGCCTGAGTCTCCAGTGGGACGCCCCCGTGCCTCGGTGTCCACGACCGTGAGCCCGCGCCGAGGACGGGTTGGTGCCCGCCCCGGATGAGGACGTCCACGGTCCAGTCGATCCCGCTGAACCGGGGTTCGTGGACGACAGTCAGTCCTGATTGACGTTTCACCTTCTACTCCTTCCTCTTGCGGCGGGCAGGCCGGCAGCACCAGGCCGCCGCCGTATGATCCCCTGCGCCATGTCAGCGGCCGTCCTCGGCCCCGATCTGGTCGCGTGGCCTCGGGTGGCGCCAACCCCAGGTGTTCCAGTGGCCGGAATGACCGAGCGCCACGCCTGCGGGGCGGCGGTAGGCGCGATCGTCCACCTGGTTCTGCAGATGGCGGAGGCACACGAGGATCTGCGGTAGTGGGCGGGTAGGGCGACGCGGTACTGCGCTCATCGCCGTGCCACCCAGGTCGTGGTGGTCGCCGAGACCACCAGCGCTACTCCGATGATCTGGGCAGAGGTGGCCGGGACGCCGATGAGTCGCGCTGCGAGCCAGAGCACGACGGCCCAGAAGCCGAGGCCGGCGGCGGCGCCGAGCAGGGCCAGGCCGCATCCGACCGCAAGCTGGAAGGTCATCTCCCGATCCCTCTTGGGTTGACGTCTTGAACGCATGAGGCACTTCCTATCGTCGTCGTTAATAACGTCTTGCCTGCCAAGGCGATCGCATGGCCGCCCCGGACGACAAGAAGGTACGTCGCGACTACGACAACCCATCCCCGGGGCCGACCCCGGCAGCTCCCGCGGCACCCCAACCACAGGAATCTGACCGACTGGATCAACCGCCTGGCGGTCACCCGCCGGACGGCTCAGCGCCGATCCAAACGGTCGTCGGTACCACCTTCCGTGTCGGCCGATAGTCCGTCGCAGTCATCGGCGGCCAAGACGGGACGCCAACCGTACGCGGGCGTCCGCGGCCCCCCAGAGCCGCACAAGAGGCTGGGGACAAGTCCGCGACAGCGGCACGTACGCAACCCTGGCCCTGGACGCGCCAAAGTGGCTACGCGACGGGAGGACCGTGGACTGGAGTCGCCGAGACGGAGAGTGAACCGGCGGATGCAGTCAACTCTGCAGTCATTCACTGCCAGGGACAGTTGGCCGACGGCATTGCGCAGCCTCAAGCAGGCATCTGACCTGCACGTATGTCGAGCACCCAGTCCCGCAGCGCCGCGCCGATCTCGTCCGGCGAGTCCTCCTGCACGAAGTGGATGCCGCTGATCGTCGACTCGACCTGGTTGGGCCACGTGCGACAGCGGTCGGCGTAGACCTGGGACAGGAATCCCGGCTCGGCGTGGAGGTACAGCTTCGGCAGGTCGTCGGTGGTCGGCAGCCACGTGGCGTAGGCGTCGATGATCTCCGCGGTGTCAGCCGGCTCGCCGTCGAAGGGGATCTGCCGGGGCCACGTCAGCGTCGGCCGGCGCGCCTCGCCCGGGTCGGCAAACGGGGCACGGTAGGCCGCCATCTCCTCCTCCGTCAGGTCACGCATGATCGAGGAGGGGAGGATGCGCTCGACGAAGACGTTCTTGTCCAGCACCATCTCCTCCCCCGCCTCGCTGCGCATACCGCCGAACACCCGCTGCGCCGCCTCGGGCCAGTCGTCGAAGGACACCGGACCGCAGATGGCCTCGGTGTAGCAGATGCCCTCGACCCGCTCGGGGTGGCGGCGGGCCCAGTCGAAGCCCAGCGCGCTGCCCCAGTCGTGGATGACCAGCGTGATCCGGTCACCCAGGTCCAGCGCGTCCAGCAGGCCGTCGAGGTACCGACGGTGCTCGACGAAGGTGTAGCGATCCGGGCCGGAGTCCGGCAGCCGGGCCGAGTCGCCCATGCCGACCAGGTCCGGCGCGACGATCCGGCCGAGGTCCGCGACGTGCGGCATGACGTTGCGCCACAGGTAGCTCGACGTCGGGTTGCCGTGCAGGAACACGACGGCCGACCCCTCCCCCTCGTCGACGGTGGCCATGGCGACGCCCTCGACGTCCACGGTCCGCTTGCGGTACGGCATCTCGGCGGTGATCGGCATGTCGGCAGCGTAGAGGACGCTCGTGACAGCGGGGGCGGGTGCTGTCAGGCTTGGGGCCATGTCCGACGACGCGTTCTTCGCCCAGCTCGCCGCCCTCCTCGGGACCCCCGAGATCACCGCCGAGGAACGCACCGCGGTGCTCGACCTGACCAGGGTGGTGGCCCACGGCAGCGAACGGCGCTACGCCCCGCTGACCGCGTGGGCGCTGGCGCTGACCCTCTCTGCCGAGGACTCCGCCGATGAACGGACGGCGCGTGTCAGGGCCGCGATCACGGCGCTGGAGGCCACGATGGCCGACGGGGCCGACCCGGACGAGGGCGGCACCGCTGCCGCCGACGCCGCCTCCACGGCCTGATGGCCGGCGCCACACGACGCAGGAAGGTCCGCCGGTTCCGCGACGGGGCCAGCATCGGCGGACGGGCCAGCCTCGCGGTCGAGGAGCCGCTGGAGATCCGGGTCGACGGCGACGTCGTCGCCACGACCATGCGAACCCCCGGACACGACTTCGACCTCGCGCTGGGCTTCGCCATAACCGACGGCGGGGTGTCACCCGACCGTGTGGGCGGCATGAGCTACTGCGGCGTGGACGCCGGCGAGGTCGTCGCCGCACCCACCGCCGCGGACCTGGCGGGCCCCTACAGCGGCGACTTCAACGTGGTGAACGTCGCCACCCGAGACGGCGGGGGTGTGGCGGTTGTCCGTCGTCGGCAGACGGTGGTGACCTCCGCCTGCGGCGTCTGCGGCGCCGATGTCGTCGCCGACCTCCGCGAGCGGGCGGGATCGGTGGCCGAGGACCCGCTGACCGTGGACGCCGACGTGATCGCTGGCATCCCCCCGGCAGCCCGGGCCGCGCAGCCGGGGTTCGAGGCCACAGGCGGCATGCATGCGGCGGCTTCGTTCGCCGCGGACGGCTCGTTGCTGGCGCTCCGCGAGGACGTGGGACGCCACAACGCCGTGGACAAGGTCGTCGGATGGGCCGCGACCGCCGGCCGGCTGCCGCTGGCCGGGACGATCCTGTTCACCTCGGGCCGCGTCGCCTTCGAGATCGTGGCCAAGGCCGCGGTCGCCGGCATCCCGATGGTCGTGGCCGTGTCGGCCCCGACGACGCTCGCGGTCGAGCTTGCCGAGGAGGTGGGGCTGACCCTGGTCGGCTTCGCCAGGGACGGCGACTTCACCACCTACACCGCTACCCACCGTATTCACGACTAGTCATTTCGTGTACGCCAAGTAGTCTGCAGATCGCGTCGCGGCCCGCCGATCCGTCCGAGGATGGCGAGCACCCACCCTCGAGCAGTCCTGTCCACGGTGATCGCGATCCTCCTGGCATGCGCCGGGTCGGTCGCGGTGCCGACGAGCGCCCGCGCACAGGGGTTCGGTGCGCCGTCGGTCACCGGCCAGCTGCTGCGCGGCGAGGCGCCCGACTACGCCACCGAGCGGTTCGGCGACCCGTGGGACTACGACAACCGCGAGGACCTGCCGACCGACCCCGGTCCCGTGCAGGGCGCCTCGTCGGTGACCGTCGGCGACGGCCGCCTGCGCATGACCTTCGAGGGCACCGGCCACGTCCATCCGATCTGGGCGAACTTCCCCGGCGCCATCCGGGTCGGCCGCGACGGTCCCGTCAACCCGGTCGACCCCACCCGGTACACCCACCTCTCGATGCGCATCAACACGCCCATCACGACCGCCGGCCAGGTGACGTGGCAGACCTGTCCCGACATCGACGCCGGGTGCGAGGGCACCGCCGGGTTCCTCATGACCAGCACCGGCTGGCAGACGGTCACCGTGGACCTCCGGCAGGGTGAGGGCCAGCCGTGGGCCGGCGACATCCAGGCGCTGCGACTGGCCATCGGTGCCTCGCAGACGGTGTCCTACGAGATCGACTGGATGCGCCTGCACGGCACCGCCGAACCGGCCCGCGTCACCTTCTCAAACCCCTCCCTGACCGGCACCGGCGAGCTGCTGTGGGACGCCGACAGCGACCCGACCAACAACACCGCCGACAACCCCGGGTGGGGCGTCGTCGCCACCACCGACGGGCTGAGCGGCAGCGGCCAGTTCGACGTGGCCGCCCACCCCGCCGGCACCTACCGCTTCCTGGCCCGCAACGGATCGACGACGTCGGCGTACTCCTCTCCCCTGGTCATCGAGGCGGCGCCACGGATCCGCATCCTCGACCCCGACGTCACCGGCGGCGAGGACTTCGCGACGGCGGTGCTGGGCAACCCGTGGGACTTCTCCGACGGCAGCGACGTGCTGGCGATGGACAACATCACCGACGTGTCCTTCACCGGCGGGATGATGCACGGCACCAACGACATGGGCGGCATCAACCCGCGCGACCCGTGGATCCTCCTCTCGGGGCCGGGTACCGACCTGCAGGCCCACCGCTACCACCGATTCACGGTCACGATGAGCTACGACGGACCGTTCGACCTGAGCTGGGACCCGGGTGGTGGGGCCCACGGTCGCATCTCGTGGCGACAGGACGGCAGCCACGTCTGGCAGCAGTCCGCGGAGGTCGTGACCTACACCGACACCGACACCTACACCGTGGTCATGGGAAGCGACCCGCCCAGCGCGATCATGGAGGAGGACCTCGGCCAGCCCGGATGGGGCACCGGCGGCACGACCCACGAGCTGCGCTGGGACGTCAACGAGGACATCGGACCCAAGCGCTGGCATATCGACGAGATCCGCCTGGCCGCCGACGACGAGGCGCACGGCAGCTTCGACATCACCTGGATCGACGACGCCCACCAGCCCGGGACGACGATCGCGCTGTACGCCGACTCCAACGACCGGGGGTTCAACGGCCAGCGGATCGCGACGGGCATCACGACGTCGGCGGGGGTCAACACGTTCACCTGGAACACCCGCGGGCTGCCGGCCGGCGAGTACTGGGTGCACGCCGAGGCCACCTCACCCGGCGGCGTGGCGACGTCCCGGACCTACGCCACGGGGCCGGTCCAGGTGCTGGAGTCCGACTTCTCCTCCGTCGGTGAACCCTCGGGGCTGCGGCTGGCCGGAGCCGACCGCATCGCCACGGCGATCGAGCTGGCGACCGACGCGTTCCCCGCGGGGGCGTCCACGGCCGTGATCGCCCGAGCCGACGCGTTCCCCGACGCGCTGGCCGCCGCGCCGCTGGCCACCGCCGTCGACGGCCCGGTGCTGCTGAACCCCGCCGACCGCCTGGACGATCGCGTGGCCGACGAGCTGCGACGGCTCGGCGTGCAGCACGTGATCCTGCTGGGTGGGACGGCGGCGCAGTCGACGGCGGTCGAGCAGCAGCTGCGTGGCGTCGTCGGGACCGTCGAGCGCGAGGCAGGGCCCGACCGGTTCGCCACCGCCGCCGAGATCGCCGTGCGTGCGGCACGGGAGTGGACCTCCAGGGGTGAGTCGGTGGGCCCGCCGCTCGTGGCGCTCGGCAGCCGGTTCGAGGATGCGCTGGCGGCGGCATCGCTGGCCGGCCACGCCCGACGGCCCCTGCTGCTGGCCGGCGCCGACGTCGTGCCGGACCCGACGGCCCGGGCGCTGGCCGACCTCGCGGCGGAGTCGGTGACCGTCGTCGGTGGCCGGGGAATCGTGCAGCCGTCCCTGCTCGACGGGCTGCGTGCCCACGTGGACCGCGTCGAGGAGCTCGCGGGGGCCGATCACGTCGAGACCGCCGTGCTGGCTGCGCGGGCCGCCGTGGCTGCCGGGGCCCGGGAGGACGTGACGCTGGTCGCCAGCGGCGACGCCTTCCCCGACGCCCTGGCCGCAGGACCGGCGGCGATCGCCCGTGGCGGCGTGCTCCTGCTGACCCCTCGCGACACCGTCGGCGCCCCGACCGAGTCGTTCCTCCGCGAGACCGACGTCAGCCGGCTGCGGATCGCCGGCGGCACGGCCGCGGTGTCGGAGGACGTGGGCGCCCAGCTGGCCAACGCCGCAGGCGTGGGGTGAGAAGAGCCGCAGGCGTGTCGTAGGGAGGGCCTCCCCTCCTCCCCTGCCCGCGGATCGGCGCGATCGTGCCGGTCATCGTCCCTGGACCACGCAGGCCCCGATCGCGCCGATCGGGGTGAGGGGCGGCCGAGCGGATCGTGCCGGTCATCGTCCCCGGACGACGCAGGCCCCGATCGCGCCGATCGGGGTGAGGGGCGGCCGAGCGGATCGTGCCGGTCATCGTCCCTGGACGACGCAGGCCCCGATCGCGCCGAAGGGCCCGGCGAGACGGCCGAGACGGCCGGGGTCGGACGGGGTCGGCCGGGGTCGGCGGGGGTCAGGCGCGGCCGGGGGCGGCGAGGAGGGGGACCAGCATCTCGCGTTCGGTCAGGCTGCCGTGACGTGAGGCCATGTTGTTCTCGCGGGGGGTGGCCGGGTCGGCGAACCCGATGTCGGCGAAGGGGGCAAGGACGACGTCGCCGACCCGCCGGTGGTGGTGGACCGGGCCGCCCACGCCCAGCCAGCCGTCGTCGAAGAGCTCCTCGCGGGTGAACACCCAGGACTCCTCGCCGTGGGCCTCCATGCACGCCTCGTACAGCGCTTTCTGCTTGTTGGTCCGCGCGTAGACCGACCGGAACCGGCTCTCCCCGGCCAGCCGCCGGATCAAGCGGCTGTCGACGTCGACCTCCCTGATCTCGTCTGGGCCGACCTCGACGTGGCCGTGGTCGGCGGTGACGACGAGGGCACCGTCGCGGGGGATGATGTCCAGCAGCTCGCCGACCAGCCGGTCGGTGTCACCGAGCTCGGCGGTGAAGAAGGGGCCGTGCAGGCCGTGGGGATGGGCGACCTTGTCGATGCCGTCGTAGTAGGCGTAGACGACGCGGGCGTCCTCGGCCAGGGCCGTGCGAACCTGCTCGCGCAGCACCGCCGGGGTCTGCCAGCCACGCATTGAGTTGCCGGGCAGGTGCGCACCGGTGAAGCCGGACCCCTCGAACTCGGCCTTCACGACCACGGGGACGGTGCGACCGCCGAAGGAGGGGTGGGGCTGGATCGTGTCGGGTTCGGGGCCACGCTTGCCCGTGTCCAGCCGCCACGCCAGCACGTTGAGCACACCCGCGTCCAGGCCGATTCGGTAGCCGAGCAAACCGTGCTCGGCAGGCGTCAGGCCCGTCGTGATCGAGGGCAGGCCGGCAGCCGTGGTGGACGGCGCAGCGCAGGTGATGTGGCCACCGTCCATGCCGGCCAGGGTCGGCATCCGATCCGCATGGTCGCGCAGCATGGTCCAGCCCAGCCCGTCGAGCACCAGCACGACGACGCGGCTGGCCGCGGCGGCGACGTCCGGCAGCCACTCGGGCGGGGTCGGCGACTGCAGGCCGGGGACGATGCCGCCGATCCAGGCGCCGTCGTAGGCGGGTCGAACGGGGGTGGGGCGTTGGGGCACGGCGACCAAGCCTACGGGCTGGACCTACACTGACAGGCGCACATGCAGTCGAGACGGACCGGACCGGGAGCCTTCGCCCTGCGTTATCTGCTGCCCGGTCTGCTGGCCGGGCTGTTCGTCGTCCCCCTGATCGCGATGGTCATGGGCAGCCTGCGACCCCTCGGCGCCCCGCCGCCGGGCGGTGTGGAGTTCGTGCCGCCCGGCGCCACCCTCCGTGCCTACGGCCTGCTCACCGACCTGCTTCCCGTCACCACCTACCTGCGCAACTCCGTCGTCGTGGCGCTGGTCGCGGTCCCGCTCACCGTGCTGGTCGCCTCGTGGGCCGGTTTCGGGATCCGGCTGCTCCAGGACCGGGCCAAGCGGCTGGCGGTGCTGGCGAGCCTGCTGGTCATGCTGGTCCCCGCGAGCGCCCTGTGGGCCACCCGGTTCCGCGTCTACGCCTGGTTCGACCTGATCGGCTCGATCCTGCCGCTGATCGCCCCGGCCCTGCTCGGCACGTCGCCGTTCCTCGTCCTCGTCTACGCATGGGCGTTCCACGGCATCAGCGACTCCCAGCTGCATGCGGCCCGGCTCGAGGGTGCATCGACGTGGACCATCTGGCGACGCATCGCGATGCCGCAGGTTCGCACCGCGACCCTCGCCGTGGCCATACTGGCGTTCACGTTCCACTGGGGGAACTTCGTGGACGCCCTGCTGTACCTGCGCGGGCAGGAGAACTACACACTTCCGCTGGGCCTGGACACCCTCAAGCTGCTGCGGCCGACGGAGTTCCCGCTCCTCATGGCCGGTGCGGTCGTGTTCAGCCTTCCCAGCGTCGCGGTCTTCCTGCTGGCCCACCGACTGTTCGACGACAACCCCCTCGACACCCTGAGAAAGGGGACCTCCACGTGACCTCGATGCTGCGCCGGTCGATCGGCCTCCTCGCGCTTCTCCTCACCATGGCGATCCTCGCCACGGCCTGCTCGGGCACCGACGCCGGCAGCGACGACACGGCGACCGACACCGCGACCGACGCCGGTGGCGACACCTCGGCGGACACCGACCCGGTCGACGGCGAGGCCGTCGACATCGAGGTCACCCTCTTCGGGGGGCCGGCCGAGATCGCCGGGTACCAGGCGCTTGTCGACTCCTTCGAGTCCGCCAACCCCGACGTCACCGTGACGCTGAACCCGGTCGCCAAGCAGGACGACCTGCTGGCCAACCTGACGACGTCCTTCGCCGGTGGCGCACCGCCGGACGTGTTCCTCGTCAACTACCTGAAGTACGGGCAGTTCGCGTCGCAGGGCGTGCTCGCCGACGTGCAGCCCTTCCTCGACGACAGCGACGTCATCAGCGTCGAGGAGTTCGCCGAGCCGCCGCTGGAGGCGTTCCGCTTCGACGGCGAGACGCTGACGTGCATGCCGCAGAACATCTCCTCCCTCGAGGTCTACTACAACGTCGACGCCTTCGACGCGGCAGGCCTCGAGCACCCCGCGGAGGGGTGGACGTGGGACGACTTCCTGGCCGCCGCACAGGCCCTGACCGACGCGGAGGAGGGGCGCTACGGCGTCGGCGTGGAGCCGTCCCTGCAGCGCATCGCCCCGTTCGTGTGGTCCAACGGCGGCGACGTGGTCGATGACCAGCTCGCCCCCACGACGCTGACGCTCGACGAGGGACCGGCCCGCGAGGCGCTGGACTTCTTCCTCGACCTGCAGCTCGTGCACGGGGTCGCCCCGCCGGACGCCGAGGAGCAGTCCCTGGAGTCCGAGGAGCGGTTCGTCGCCGGCCAGCTCGGCATGTACCTGAACAGCCGCAAGTCCGTCCCGTCGCTGCGGGAGGGCATCACCGACTTCACCTGGGACGTCGGCCCGATGCCGACCGCCCCCGGTGGTACCCCGGCCACGATCCTGCACGGCGACGCCTACTGCATGAGCGCCGACGGCAACACCGAGGCCTCCTGGCGGTTCATCGAGCACGCCATGACCGCCACCGGGCAGGAGATCCTCGCCGAGAGCGGCCGGACGGTCCCCTCGCGCCTGGACGTGGCGTCCTCCCCGGTCTTCCTCGAGCCCGACGAGCCGCCGGCCAGCTCGCACGTGTTCGTCGACGTCATCCCGACGATCCGGTCCCTGCCACACACCGGCACGTGGTCGCAGATGCAGAACCAGGTCGACTCGGTCCTCACCGACGCCTTCTACGGGCGCATCGACCGCGAGCAGGGGATCACCGACATGATCAGCACCGCCGAGGCGACGTTCGCGCTGGACGGCAGCTGATCGTGGCGGTCGAGGGTCGGCACGCGGGGGTGGCGTGGCACGACGTGCGCCGGGTGCATCCCGGGCGTCGTGGCCGCCCAGACGTCGTCGCCCTCGACGGCCTGACGCTCGAGGGCCCACCGGGCGAGCTGCTGGTGCTGGTGGGGCCGTCGGGGTCGGGGAAGTCCACCGCCCTGCGGGCCCTGGCCGGCATCGAACCGCTCGACGCGGGATCGGTCCACATCGACGGTGCCGACGTCACCGCGGTCGCGGCGCACGAGCGGGACGTCGCCATGGTCTTCCAGGACCTTGCGTTGTTCCCGCACATGACCGTCGCCGACAACGTCCTGTTCGGGGCGTCGTTGCGTCGCCTGCCCGAGGCCGAGCAGCGCACGGTGCTGGCCGACGTCGCCGAGCAGCTGGACCTCCGGGACCTACTCGACCGGCGTCCGTCGGAGCTGTCGGGCGGCCAGCAGCAACGGGTCGCCCTGGCCCGTGCCCTGGTCCGCAAGCCGGCGGTGTTCCTGCTGGACGAACCCCTGTCCAACCTCGACGCCCGCCTGCGCCTGGACGCCCGGACCCGGATCGTCGCCCTGCAGCGCCGGTTGGGGATCACCATGGTCCACGTCACCCACGACCAGACCGAGGCGATGACGATGGGCGACCGCATCGCGGTGCTGCGCGACGGCCGCCTGGAGCAGGTCGGCACCCCCCGTGAGGTCTACGACGAGCCGGCGACCACCTTCGTGGCGTCCTTCCTCGGCATGCCCCCCATGAACCTGCTGCCCGGCTCGGTGGCGCTGGCGGGCACGACCCCAGCCGACACCGACACCGTGGGGGTGCGACCCGAGGACCTCGTGTTCGCCGAGGAGGGGCAGCTGGCCGGCCGCGTGCTGCAGGTGGAGGACCTGGGCAGCGAGGTCGTGGTCCTCGTCGAGACCGAGCACGGCATCGTGCACGTCCGCCGCGGCGTCCGGGAGCCGTTGCCGCAGGAGCCTGCGGTGACGCTCGCGCTGGCACCCGGCGGGCGCATCCACCGGTTCGACGCCGACGGTCAGCGCCTGTCGACGGTCGAGGGGGGACCCGGTGCGCGCGGGTGATCCACTGAGGTCGGGAGCACGGCCGTACCTGGCCCCCTACGCCCTTGGGGTGGTGCTGCTGGTCCTCGTGCCCGCGGGGTTGACGTTCGCCTACGCCTTCACCAACGCCACCGGCCTGAACGAGCCGTCGTTCACCGGGCTGGCCAACGTCTCCCGGATGCAGGCCGACCCGTTCCTGCCCGCCTCCATCCGCGCATCGTTGATCCACGTCGGGCTTGCCGTGCCGCTGCGCCTGCTGGTGGCGGTGACCCTCGGACTGCTGCTGGCCGGCCAACGGCGAGGGGCGCGGTGGTACCGCGTGGCGGTGTACGTCCCGACGGTGATGCCCGACATGGCCATGGCCCTGCTCGCGCTGTGGGCGTTCAACCCGCTCTACGGCCCCGTCAACCAGGTCCTGGGGGCGTTCGGCCTGCCCGAGCCGGTGTGGTTGGCCACTCCCTGGGGGGCGCGATGGGCGGTCGTGGTGATGCTGCTGTTCCCCATCGGCGAGGCGTTCGTCGTCGTCCTGGCGATGCGCCGGCGCATCCCGCCGTCGCTGTACGACGCGGCGGCGCTGGAGGGCTACGGCCCGTTCGGCCAGCTGCGACGCATCACGTTGCCACTCCTCGCCCCCGTGCTGGTCCTGCTGGCCGTGCGTGACGTGATCCTGACGTTGCAGGTCAACTTCGTACCCGCGTACCTGCTGACCGACGGCGGTCCGGGCAACGCCACCCGCTACCTGCCGGTCTACATCTACGACCAGGCCTTCGAGTTCTCCGGCTTCGGCTACGCGGCGCTGCTCACGATCGCGCTGATGGCGCTGAGCACCGTGCTGGTGGGCGTCATGGTCCTGCTGGCCCGCCGCTGGCAGCTACTTCGTCGGTGACCCTGCCGGCTCGTGGGGAACCTCGTCGCGAGCCGCAGCGGTGTCGGATCCGTCGGGGTCCGGCCCCACGGGCTGGTCGACCGGTGGCGGGGTGCTGCCCGCTCGCACGAAGGCGATGCCGCCGAACACCAGCCCGAAGATGACGGCCACGAAGACGAACGGGTCGATGCCCTGCATGGCGAGGATCTGCTGGCCGGCCTCGGAGGTGGCGACCAGGCCCAGTCCGCCGATCGTGACGACGGCCGCGACCGTGCCGATGATGGCCCCCCAGGGGCGACGCCGGGGCGCCACCAGCACTGGGGGTGCGTCGCCCTCGACGGCCTCGATGTCGGGGGCCGACGCCGAGGACTCGACGGTCTGCAGCGGCAGGCCCGGCAGCTCGACGGTCCGGTCCATCGACTCGGGCTCGACGTCGACCTCGGGCGCAGCGTCGACCTCGGGCTCGACATCGACCTCGGGCGCAGCGTCGACCTCGGGCTCGACATCGACGTCGGGCGCAGCGTCGGGGACGACCTCGGCGTCGGCGTCCACCGATGCCTCGGGGTTGCCGTGGTCGGCCCACGCACGGTCGACGGCCTCGATGACGGCCGACTCCTCGATGCCGAGGATCGCCGACACGTCGACCGCGTCGAGCCCCACCTCCTCCACCAGCACGACCGCTTCGGACTCCAGCGTGACCCGCGGGTCCGGCTCGACCTCCATGTGGGCCAGCACGAACAGCTCGAGCGGATCGGTCGCCTCGATCTCCAGCCCCATCAGGGCGATGGAGTCCAGGGCAGGTTCGACTCGTTCCTCGGGCAGGAAGACCCGGAGGAACGCGCGAAGCTCCGCCTCTGGCATGTGCACGCCACCCATCTTCTCGTGTCCTCGTGCACCCGAGCTCCAGCGACCCCCGACCACGGACCGAGGCGACCGGCGACTATGGTCTCGCTGCACAATGGACACACCACCACCGATCGAGTCACGCCCCACGTTCCCCGAGGACATGGCTGCCGTCCGCGAAGACCTGCACGAGCTGTTCGTGGCCACGCCGATGTACGCCACGATGGGCATCTCCCTCGACCGCTGGGGCCCGGGATGGGCGCAGCTGTCGATGACGCCGACGGCCGCGACCGGCAACCTCGCCGGCAGCGTGCACGGGGGGGCGGCCTTCACGCTCGCCGACGCGGCGTTCGAGGTCGCCTGCAACTCGTGGGGACGCCTCGCCGTGGCGCTGGAGACCACCTGCCACTACCACCGGCCGCTCGCCCTCGGCCGGCTCGCCCGCGCCGACGGCTGGGAGGTGTCCCGTGGCGGCCGCACCGCCACCTATCGCCTTCAGGTCACCGACGAGGAGGGGACGGTCCTGATCAGCTACCTCGCCCTCGCCTACCGCACCTCCCGATACCACGTCGACGCCGACCGCCTTCCCGAGGGCTGGGGATGACCGTCACGACCACGATCCGACGGATCGTGTCCCCCGGGGAACTCCGGCCCTCCGACCTGCGACCCCTGGGGTGATCACCACATGAGCAGGGAGGAGTTCGATGCAGCGGCTGACGCGCTTGCCGCACGTGCCCGCACCGGCGATGCCGATGCGTTCGACGACCTGTGTCGCCTCCTCCGGGACGACGTGTGGCGGTACTGCTACGCCCTCCTCCGTGACCGGGAACAGGCCTTCGACGCCGCGCAGGACACCTTCCTGCGTTGTGTTCGGGCCATCCCCAAGTGGCGTGGCGACGCCCCCGTGCGGGTCTTCGTGCTGGTCCTCGCCCGCCGGGCCGTGGCCGACCTCATCCGCGGAGAGCAGCGCCGGCGGCGCATCGCCGACGTGGCCGTCGAACCGGTCGTCGCGGCACCGCAGCACACCGGGACGATCGAGGTGACGGAGCTGATCAACCAGCTGGCCGACGACCACCGGCAGGCGTTCGTGCTGACCCAGGTGATCGGCCTGCCCTACGAGGAGGCCGCGGACGTCGCGGGTGTGGCGGTCGGCACCATCCGATCCCGCGTCTTCCGCGCCCGCGAGCGACTCGCCGAGGCCATCGCCGCCGCGGAAGCCGACCACACCCCCGAACGATGACCCACAGGAGAGGACGTGACCGCCATGGATGACACGAGGCTGGAGGAGATCAGCCGTGCCTATCGCTCCCAGCTCGGTGAGGCGCCCCCCGCCGTCACCGACGCCGCGGTGACCGCCTTCCGAGCCCGGGGTCGCCAGCACGCGTGGACCGGCGCACGGATCGTGCTGCTGCTGGCGGGCGCCATCGGCCTGCTGCTGGAGGTGCCGGTGATCCTCGGCGGCTCGGCCCACACCTCCCAGGACGTCGCGGTGCTGCACACCGCCCTGTCCATCGGGTTCCTCATCGCGGCCCGGCGGCCCGAGCGGTACGCCAGGGGCATGGTGCCGGTGGCGATGGCGGCGGCGGTGTTGCTGGTCCTGCCCACCGCCAGCGACACCAGGACGGCCGTGGAGAACGGCGTCGCCGAGCTCTCGCACCTGCCGGTCCTGGCCGGTGCCGCGGCGTTGGCCCTGGGTGGCTGGATGGCGCCGGCCCGGCGCCACCGGCGTGCCTGACGCTCCACCGTCCGCAGCCACGGCCGACCCGGTTTCGAGCGGGGTCGGTCGTTGGCGTTACGGTCGAGTGGTGCGTCCGAACCGTTGCCCCTCCCCCACGCGTCGGCCGGCCCCTCGGGCGTCGGCTGCTGCGGCCGCCGTGCTCGCCGTCCTCGCCGTCTCGTGCGGTGGCGACCCCACCCCGACGGGCGCCCCGTCGGCCACGGCCAGCTGCAGCGAGGTGGAGTTCCCGCCGGTGCAGTTCGGCAGCCACCTGATCGGCGACGCCGAGCCGCCGGTCGACTACAGCTCGACACCGCCGAGCAGCGGCTGGCACACCTCCGGCGCCCCTCCCATCGGAATCCACGAGTCACCACCGGGCCTGTCCGAGCCGCAGCAGGTCGCCACGCTCGAGGCAGGCGGGGTCGTCATCACACACGGCCCGCTGGAGGAGTCCGTGCGGGACGAGCTGGTCGACACCGTCGAGTCGCGCTGGGCCGACCGCGTGGTCCTCACGCCCTACGCCGAGCTGTCCGACGGGGAGGTGGCGCTGGCGTCATGGGGTGCCCTGCAGCGCTGCACCGCCGTGGACACAAGCGCCATCGAGGCGTTCGTCACCACCTACGCGCAGCCCATCGAGCTCCACGGCTGATCCGACCCGTCCGGTCAGGCGACCGACGCGAAGCCTCCGGACAGCGCACAGGCGGCCCGTTCGGGCCGCCCGTGATGTGTGATCGAACGCGTGGGTCAGGGCCTGACGGACCGAACCGAACGCTGCATGTCGACCGGCCGCACGGAGCGCGCCGCGGACGGCCGGCGGTCACCCGGACGGACGGCGCCCGTGAAGGCGATCGCCTCGGGCACCTCCTCGCCACGACGACGGAGCACCGCGCCGTAGCTGGCGGCGCCGAGCAGGACCAGCAGCGCGAGGGTGGTGGCGTACCAGGACGGCTGGACGACGCTCAGGCTCGCCGCCGCCACGTTGCGTACCGGTTCCGCGGCCACCCGAAGGATCGACGCGTCCTCAGCGGAAACGGCGACATCGGTCGTGCCGGGGACGATCTGCTGGCCGGCCACCATGGGGGCGAGGACCAGCGGTTCACCGGAGACGGGGTCGGTCAGCGGACGCGCGGCGGTGCCGAGGGACGGCACCACGCTGACGCCGTAGGTCTCGATCGGCGGGGGTGCGACACCGGCGTCCTCCGCTGCAGCCTCCTCACCCTCCACAGGGGCATCGGCGGGCACACCCTCCCCCTCGGCAGCGACCTCGCCCTCGGCGGGCTGGGGCGCCTGCGGCGCCTCGACGACCTCCTGGGCGTCACCACCCTCGGCCTCGACCTCACCGGATCCACCACCGGTCCCGGGTTCGGCCGGGCGCGCGGGGTCGTCACCCTCGCCATCGGCGAGCTGCTCCTCGAAGTCCTCGAGCATGTCAGCCAACGTGGGCTCGCCGTCGTCCTCGGCGAGCGGCGGCGGAGCGGTGGTCGGCGTGGGAGTGGGGGTGGCCGTCGGCGTCGGGGTCGGCGTGGGGGTCGGAGCGGCCTCGGTCGAGGCATCCGCCGGGTCACCGGGGCGGGCGATCTGTGCAGCGGAGGGCGACAGCGGCAGCAGCAGGATGCCGGCGACCAGCAACGCCAGCAGCAGAGTCGTTCGACGCTCTCCGGCGCCCGTCAGATCGTGCATATGGAGAAGTACCTTCAAACGTTCGGCCATCGTCGCTCCTCCGGGAGTTCGTCGGTGATGGCACCGGCGACCGGGAAACGACGCTCGTTTCCGAAGACTACCGGTACACGGCGGGGGGAATCCACCAACTCCCTCACATGTCGGCACGTCCGATGGGCCCCTGTAGGACTTCCCTGTCGGATACCACTCAGGGCAACGTCAACCGCCGTTGAGTGCGTAGAACTTCACGCACCGTTAACCGTACAGGGGGTGACCGTTGCGGCCCCCGGGTACCATGCTTGCAAGAAACAGCGGTTCGCTTGCCATCAGCTAATACGAACTCGGACCACCGCTGCCCGCCTGCAGGAAGGAGGCCCGCATGAGAGATCTCATCGGCATCCGGAAAGTCTCCGAACATGCGCTGCGCCACCTCGCGGACATGTTCGCCGACGACACCAACCCCATCGACCCGACCGACGTGTCCGTGGACGCCACCATCGTCTTCGCCGACATCGAAGGGTTCTCCGACGTCGTGGCCCGCGAGGGCGACGACGCGGCTGCTGCCGTTCTCGACCAGCTCGACGCCGCGGTCGAGGCTGCGGTCGCACCCACCGGAGCGAGGGTGGTCAAGCGCCTCGGCGACGGGGTCATGATCGCTGCCGACGACCCCGGCGACGGCGTCCTCGTCGCCGCTGCGCTGCCCGGCGCGTTCGCCTGCCGGCTGGCCGAGACCCCCCACCCCCTGCGCCTGCGCGTCGGGGCACACCGCGGCGTCGTCCGCAGCCGGGGAGACGACCTCATCGGCTACCACGTCAACGTGGCCGCCCGCGTCGCCGAGCACGCCTCGGGCGGCGAGGCGTTGATCACCGGTGCGCTCCACGACTCCGTGGTGCTGTCGGACCCCCTCCGTGCCGTCGAGGCCGGCCGACTCGTGGCCAAGGGCGTGCCCGAACGCCCACGGGTCTTCCGCCTCCTGGTCGGGGCAGCGAGCTCGCCCTGCGAGCAACCCCTGATCGCCTGAGCTGTGGGTCGGTCCGCTGATCGGGTAGACCTCGTGCATGGTCGACCCGCCTGCTGACGCCACCCTCGCGGACTTCCTGCGCCGCGCCGAACGCCTCCTGGTCCTGACGGGCGCGGGCATCTCCACGGAGTCGGGCATCCCCGACTTCCGCTCACCCGGCGGGGTGTGGACGCGTTACGACCCGCGGCAGATGACGTTCGACCGGTACGTCGAGTCCGCCGAGGTCCGCGCCATGTCCTGGGCGATGCGACGGGAGTTCTTCGCCGCCGGGGCACGACCGAACCGGGGGCACCTGGCCATCGCTGCGATGGAGGCCGAGGGGCGCAGCGTCGGGGTGATCACCCAGAACATCGACGGGCTCCACCAGGAAGCCGGCTCGCAGACCGTGGTGGAGATCCACGGCACGGCCAGGACGGTGGGCTGCATCGGTCGACGGCCCCGCTGGGGCACCCCCGACGGGTGCGGGTTCAGCGCCGACACGACGTGGGCGTTCCAGCGCATCGACGAGGGTGATCCCGACCCTGCCTGCCCCACCTGCGGTGGGCTGGTCAAGTCGGCCACGATCAGCTTCGGCCAGGCCATGGACACCACGTCCATGGACGCCGCCGCCGAGCTGATGGCCAGGGCCGACGCGATGCTGGTCGTCGGATCCTCCCTCCAGGTCCACCCCGTCGCCGGCATGCCGGTGGATGCGGTCGACCGCGGCCTCCCCCTCGCCATCGTCAACCGCGAACCCACCCCCCTCGACCACCTGGCCGACGTCGTCGTCCACGGCAGCGCCGGCGACGTCCTGGGGTAAGCGGTTGTTCTGCCGGTGGCGGCTCCGGCTCGCTGTCGGTCCTTGCGTTGTTGGTTGGTCCTCGCGTTGTTGCTGGTCCTCGCGTTGTTCGTTGGTCCTCACTCCGTTCGGACGGTCCTCGGGCTCGTAACCGACGATCCGCGGCGGCTTCCTCGACCCCTCGCTTCGCATCGGGGCACTGCGGGAGCCACCACGGAGTCGTCGGCGCCCTGCGGCGGTGCGTGTGGACCTCGGAGGGCCCCGCACACGAACGGTGTGTGCGATTCCCCTCGGTGGGGGCTGTCCATCGCGCACGCCCTCGGCCGGTGTTTGGCATCCACGCCGCTGGAAGGCGTGCATCGCACACGCGGCCTCACCGCGGGTGGGACCGGCCACCCTCAGCGGCGCCCAGGCCACACGCCATCCCGACCACGGGCGGCCGGACGCCACGCCGGGCGGCCGAACGCCACGCCGTACGGCGGCGGGTGAGCGCCTCGGCGAGCCCCGCACACAGCTGGTGTGTGCGTTGGACATCCCCAGGTGGAGGGAATGACACCCACCCTCGGCCGCCGTGGGCTATCCCCGCCGCTGGAGGGCGTGCATCGCGCACGAGGCCCCACCCCGGGTGCGATCGACCACCCTCAGAGACGCCCAAGCCACACGCCAGCCCGACCACCGCGACCGAACCGACCACCGCGACCGAACCGACCACCGCGACCGAACCGACCTCCGCGACCGAACCCACCACCACCGACCGCCGCAGGGCGCCGACGCTCCGTGAGCAGGACTCGCAGCCACGAGCTCGTGAGGGGCGAAATCGGCGGAGCGGATCGTCGGTCACGAGCCCGAGGACCGTCCGAGCGCAGCGAGGCCATGCAAAGAGTCGAACCCCGCGTCGTGGGACGCGGGGTTCGTGGGTTCTGCGTGGGAGTTACTCCCAGGCGGCGACCTTCGGGTGGTCGACGCCGGAGGCGCCGACCTTGGCGGCACCGCCGGGGGAACCGACGCCGGAGACGCCGTCCTCGAAGTACTCGGCGTTCCAGGGAGTGAATTCCTTCCACTCGTCCGGGACGTCGTCCTCGTAGAAGATGGCCTCGACGGGGCATGCGGGCTCGCAGGCACCGCAGTCCACGCACTCATCGGGGTGGATGTAGAGCATCCGGTCACCCTCGTAGATGCAGTCCACGGGGCATTCCTCGATGCAGGCCTTGTCCTTCACGTCGATGCAGGGCTCGCAGATCGTGTAGGTCACGTGTTTGGCCTCCTGGTTGGGGTCGCGTGTTGGTCATCGTGCGGTGCACGGTGGGCCCGGTCGGGCGCGTCGGCCAACACTCTACCCTGAGGACCCGTGCACCCACGCAACCCGACAGCCGAAGCCACCCTCGTCACCGCCGACGGGGTGTCCCTGCAGGCCCGTCACCGACGGCCCGACACGCCACCGGTCGGTGCGGCGCTGCTGTGCCACCCCCACCCGGCGTTCGGCGGCCACATGGACGTCTGGCTGCTTCCCACGATCGCCGCAGCGCTGTCGGAAGCCGGCTGGGCGACCCTCCGCCTGAACTTCCGCGGCGTCGAGGGGTCGCAGGGCACGCAGACCGGCGGCGTCCTCGAACACCTCGATGCCGAGGCCGGGATCGCCCACCTTCGAGCCGCCCACCCGGGAGTCCCGCTGGCGGCGGTCGGCTGGTCGTTCGGCGCCATGATCACCCTCCGCTTGGGCTCGTCGGTCGACACGTGGGTGGGCATCGCGCCACCGACCCGTACCCTCGACGACGCCCCGCTGCTCGGCCCCCTCGTGCCGGACGTGCTGCCGCCGAAACGCCACGTCGTGGTCGGCGAGCACGACCAGTTCTTCCCGCCCGACACCCTCCACATCCTCCGTCCCGACGAGGTCACCGTGCTGCCGGATACCGACCACTTCTTCTTCGATCGTGACCAGGACGTCGCCGCGGCCGTCCTGCACGCGCTTCCCGGGACGTCCGACCGATGAGGGCCCGCTACGTCGTGCGGATCACCCCGGCCGACGTCGGCCAGCGCGTGAGCGTGCGGTACTGGCGTGACGGCGCGGCGGAACGCGGTCCGGGCGAACCGGCCCTCACCGATGCCCTCGGCGAGCTCGAGGCATGGGAGGACGGCTGGCTGTCCATCCGACATCGGGACGGGCACCTCGTCACCGTCGACGAGCAGACGCTGGTGGCCGGGAAGACGGTGCCTCCGGCCCCTCCCCGGCGAGATCGAAGGAATTCGTACTGAATTCCGTTCGCTCCGGTTTGCGCTGTACGCGACAGTGGAAGCCTTCGCGGGATGCAGAGGGACCCCCAGATTCTTGATGGCGTGCCGGCAGCGCTTCTCCGGCTCACCGAGACGGGGGTCGTGCTGTACGCCAACCGTGCCGCAGGGCGGTTCCTGCGGAGCCCCCAGGCGTTGCTCGTGGGCCGCCACTACACCGACCTGATCGAGACCCCGGAACGAGCCATGGAGCTGTTGGCGTCCACGGACATGGACCGGGACGCCGAACGGCGGATGATCCAGCGCTTCCGCCCCGACGGCGGCGAACCGACCTGGGGCATCGCCCTGTTCGGAGGGCTGGAGCACGACCACACCAGGTGGGTGCGGCTGGAACCGATGATCCAGGACACCTCCGAGTCACTCGGGCCGGTGCTCGCCCTCGCGGGGGCCCTGACGGGAGCAGCGCGGACCTGGCTCGTCCAGGACAAGGGCGCCCACCTCGAGGTGTCCACCACCCACCTCGACGGCACCGCCCACCCCATCGCCCTCCGCGTGGATCGCAGCAGGTACCCGCACCTCGGCGACGTCCTCGACGCCGGGCAGCCCATCAGGTGGACCTCGACCGACGAGCTCGTCCGGCGGTACCCACAGTGGGATCACTCCCAGCTCGAGGGAATGGAAGGCGGCGTCGTCATGCCCCTCACCGCGGACGGATCCACGATCGGGGCCGTCTGCTGGGCCTGGGCTGACCCGAGCGTCCCTCCCGTGGACGACGCGCAGCTCGAGTCCGCAGCCGAACGCATCTCCGGCGCGATTCGTTCCCGAGAGCAGCATCGCCTGCTGACCGCGTCCCAGCAGGAGGCGACGATCCTCGCGATGCGCTTCCAGACGGTCGTGGAGGAGCTGGAGGAGGGCGTCATCCTCTGGGAGGGCGAAGCCGCCCTGACCCCGATGGCGATGAACCCCGCGGCCGGCCGGTTGCTCGGCATCGACGCCGTGGCAGAGCTCGACGACATCCTCGTGCGCGGTTCCGAAGGCGAGGAGCTCGGGCCCGGGTTCCTGCGACGACATGCCCGATCCGCGATGGACATCGACGATGCCGAGGTCCGCCTCGTGCGCGTCCGCGACGGTGCTGACGTGCGGTGGTTGACCCTCCGTTCCCGCCATCCCGCGCGTGACGCCGAGCTGGCGGCGGTCACGATCATCGTCGACGTCACCGCGAGCCACCGCGCACAGACACGGATGCGGCACCAGATGCTGCACGACGGACTGACCGGGCTCGCCAACCGCACGCTGCTCGTGGATCGGATGGCGCAAGCGCTCCAACGGGCTCGCCGCCACGGTGGACACGTGGCCGTGCTGTTCATCGACCTCGACGACTTCAAGGCGATCAACGACACGCTGGGGCACGACGCCGGCGACGCCGTACTCGTGTCAGTCGCACGGATCCTCCGGGCAGCCGTCCGCCCCGACGACACCGTGGCCCGTCTCGGCGGCGACGAGTTCGTGCTCGTCTGCGACATCGACTCGGTCGACAACGTGTGGGAAATCGCCAAGCGCATCCATGCAGCCGCACGGGAGGGGATCGAGGTCCGGGGCGGCACGCGGCTGCGGCCGGGGTTCAGCATCGGCATCGTCATGGCCAACCCCGAGACCGCCGATCCGCAGGCGCTCCTGCGGGACGCCGACAGCGCCATGTACGCCGCCAAGGAACGCGGCAAGGGCCGCACCGAGCTGTTCGGCCCCGAGCATCGCCGTGCCGCGGCCGTCCGCCGGACG
The DNA here is from genome assembly GCF_003073135.1 of Euzebya rosea. Classification (NCBI taxonomy): domain Bacteria; kingdom Bacillati; phylum Actinomycetota; class Nitriliruptoria; order Euzebyales; family Euzebyaceae; genus Euzebya; species Euzebya rosea. The sequence goes on along the minus strand of NZ_PGDQ01000010.1, from coordinate 111,090 downwards.
CTGCAGGCTGGCCTGCGCACGGGGGTACGCGCGGGCGAGGTCGTCCCGTGGTTCCAGCCCGTCGTGGACCTCCGGACCGGCCGCGTCGTCGCGGCCGAAGCCCTCGCGAGATGGGACCGGGGAACCGACGTGCTGGGGCCGGACCGCTTCCTGGGCCTGGCGGAGGACGCCGGCCTCATGGCCGAGCTGGGCGACACCCTGCTGCGGCACGCTGCGGACACCTCGAGCCGACACGACGGCGACGTCGCGCTCGACCTCCACCTCAACTGCTCCACCGCCGAGCTGGTCGACGGGCGGTACGCCCGCGTGCTGCGGACCCTCCAGGAACAGGCCGTCCTCGACCCGCACCGGGTGGTGCTGGACCTGACCGAGGACGTCCTGCTCACAGGGACCGGGGACATCGAGGTCCAGATCGCCGAGCTGCGGGCCATGGGTGTGCGCGTGGCCCTGGATGACTTCGGGACCGGCCTGTCGTCGCTCGTGCAGCTGCGTCAGTTCGGTGTCGACGTCGTGAAGATCGACAAGTCGTTGGTTGCCGGGCTGCCCCACGACGCCGACAGCCTCGCCCTCGTCGCTGGCATCCTCGGGATGGCCACGGCCCTGGGCCTGAAGACGGTCGCGGAGGGTGTGGAGACGGCGGCGCAGCGGGACTGGCTCGTCGCACGGGGGTGTGACTTCGCCCAGGGTCACCTGTTCGGATCAGCGTCCCCCACCCTGCCGAGCTGACCTGCTCGACGTCTGCGTCCCGACCCGCCTGCCCCCTGGACGACTACTCGCGGCCGGACACCTGTCGGCCCTCGTTGACAGCCTGCTGCCGAGCGAGCTGGTACAGGTCGCGATCAGCAGCGTCCAGGAGCTCCGTGGGCTCGATGGGCATGTCGGTCGAGGCCATACCGGCACGAACCCCGACCAGGACCCGGTAGTCGGCGTCGATGGCGATCGGACTGCCCACCGCGTCGACCAGTCGCTCGACGACGTCGAGGGCCCGCGTCCGGTCGAAGTCGTCGAGCACCAGCACGAACTCGCATCCGCCGAGATGGGCCAGCAGGTCGCCCCGACGTGCGACATGGGTCATGCGCCCCGCCACGACCCGCAGGACATGGTCGCCCACCCGATGGCCGAACTGGGCGTTGACCTGGGAGAGGCCGTCCAGGCCCATGAACACCACCGTGCAGCAGTCGCTCTGCCCGGTCTCGATGTTGCGCATGGAGATCTCGAGGTGCTCCAGGACCACGCCCCGTGACGGCAGGCCGGTGAGCGCGTCCTTGTCGGCCGCGCTGGAGAGCTCGATCTCCCGACGGCGACGCCGAAGGGCGAAGAGGATGGCCCGTTCGACCGAAGGGCCGTCCATCAGCTCACGCAGCAGTACGTCGGCCGCGCCGAGGTCGAGCGCCGCGAGCGCCATGACGGCCGGATGGGTGTCGCTGGCCACGATGATCTCGCACCGTGGCATCCTGAGCCGAGCCTGTCGGAGGGTCGCCAACCCCCGTGGTTCGGTGACGTCGATGTCGACGATCAGCAGGTCCGGCCCGCCACCCGCTGCAGACACGTCGGACAGGCCATCCATGGTGGTCGTCCGGCTGAGGGTCAGTCGCCAGCCGTTGCGTTCGGCGACCTCTGCGACGACGCGGTCGAGGTCGGTGTCCGCCCGGTTCTCGGGATCCAGCACCGCGATGTGGATGCTGCTGCCCGGGCCGATCGTGGCCGGCGAGGTCCGGCGGTCGACCTCGGGACGAGGCCGGTCGACGGCGTTGCGGATGCTGTGGCCCAGGGGGTGGTGTCGATGCTCGAGCTGGTCCTTGCCGATCACGTCGTCGACGCCGAGCCGGACGGCCAGCCGGCGGTCGGCCTCACCCGCCGTACCGGTCACCACCACGATAGGGACGTCGGCGTCCGCAGCCCGCAGGGCCGCGATGGTCCCGAGGCCCGTGGTGTCGGGGAGGCCGAGGTCCAGCAGCACCACATCGATCGGGTCGCCCGCCAGCTGGCGCACGGCCTCGGGGACGGTCTCGGCCCACAGGACGACGGGGCTGCCGTCGAGCTGTTCGGTCAGCGCTGCATCGATGAGGAGCCGGTCCGAGCCGGCATCCTCCACGACGAGCACCCGGAGTTCGGAGGCGTCTTTCACGAGACAACGCTACCCCCGTGTCCCGTGCCCGTATCTGGGAACATAGGCCTAGTGAATCGGGTCCGGCGTTGGCTGGGCCGTACGTAGCCGACCGCGCCAGCGTGCGTACGTGCGTCAGCTCACGATCTCGTCACCGATGCGGTGGACCCAGATCCGGCTGGTCCCTCCGAGGGACCCCGGCGGGCCCGTGACGAGGACGATCATGTCGCCGTGCGCCGCCCAGTTGCCGTCCAGCAGGACGCGTTCGGCGGCTTCGAGCAGCTCCTGCGCGCGATCCTTCATCGGCACGAGCGCCGCCTCGGTCCCCCACATCATCGAGGTCCGCCGCCGGGCGCGGTCCGATGGGGTCAACCCGACGAGGGGCATCTCCGGACGGCACTTGCTGACGAGCTGCACCGACCACCCGGTCATGGAGAACACCACGATCGCGGTCGCCCGGACATCGCGGGCGACCTGGACGGCGGACTGGGAGACCACCTTCGGGACGCTCAGCTCGGAGTGGGGCGGCGGGCTGGGGTGGATGAGGTGAGGGGAACGTTCGGCAACCTCGACGATGCGTGCCATCGTCCGGACGGCTTCGACGGGGAAGGCCCCCGCAGCCGTCTCGCCCGACAGCATGACCGCGTCGGTGCCGTCGAAGATGGCGTTGGCGACGTCGCTGGCCTCGGCCCGTGTCGGACGGGGCGAGCTGATCATCGAGTCCAGCATCTCCGTGGCGGTGATGACGGGTCGGGACTCGGCGTTGGCCTCGGCGATGATCTCCTTCTGGATCGCCGGGACACGTTCGGGGCCGATCTCCACACCCAGGTCGCCACGGGCCACCATCACGGCGTCGGTGACGTCGATGATGTCGGTCAGCCGTTCGATCGCCTCGGGACGCTCGAGCTTGGCGATGACCGGCGACTCGCCACCCAGCGCATGGATGCGGTTGCGCACGTCGATGATGTCGTCGGGGCCACGGACGAAGGACAGGGCGACCCAGTCCGCCCCGAGCTCCATGGCGAACTTGAGGTCCTCGAGGTCCTTGTCGGTCAGGCAAGCGGCCGAGACGGCCACACCCGGCAGGTTCAGGCCCTTGCGGGACTTGGCCCGGCCGCCGGCCACGACCCGGGCCCGCACCGTCCCGTTCTCGACCCGGGAGGCCACCAGCCGGAGGGACCCGTCGTCGATCAGCAGCAGCGCCCCCGGCTCGACGTCCTCGGCGAGCGCGTCGTACACCACGGGAAGGGCCTTGAGGCCCTCGCTCTCGTAGCTCTCCAGCTCCTCGACGCCGGGAAGGAGGTAGACCTCCGAGCCCGTCTCGATCTCCAGGCCGTCATCGGGCATCAGCCCGAGCCGCATCTTCGGGCCCTGCAGGTCCGCGAGGGAGCCGACGTTGCGTCCCAGGCGGGCCCCGAGCTCGAGGACGGTCTCGAGCCGCCGGGCGTGCGTGTCGTGGTCGCCGTGGCTGAAGTTCAGCCGGACGACGTCGATGCCGGCCTCGATGGCCGCGCGCAGCTTCTCGCGGTCGTCCAGGGCCGGACCAAGGGTGGCGACGATCTTCGCTCGACGAGCCACGTGACTTCCTTCATGGGGGGAGACGGTTCGGTGCAGGTCAGCCTAGAGGCTCACACCCTTCGGCGGGATTGTCGCTCGAAGCAACAATCGCGGTCGCGCAGTGAACCACATCGTCGCCATCCGGCGGGCCGTCGGCTCCGAACCGGCAAACGTGGATCCCACCGACCGGGGTCCCCCGACACCCCGAACTCGAGGACATCCAATGCGCACACGCTCCGCCCGTCTCCTTCTCGGCCTGCTGGCCGGTCTCCTGCTGCTCCCGGCCTCCGGCGCGGCGGCCCAGGACTCCACGACGATCTGTGACACCGACGGCCTGGTCGAGGCCGTCCAGAGCGGTGCCGAGGAGGGCACGCTGGAGGGCATGGCCGACGACCCCGTCGGGACCGCCGCCTCCTCCAACCCGGTCCTGACCACGCTGGTCACCGCCGTGTCCGAGGCCGGCCTGGTGGACACCCTGAACTCCGCCGAGGCCCTCACGGTCTTCGCCCCCACCGACTGCGCCTTCGCCGCGCTGGACGCCGCCACCCTCGAGGCTGCCCTGGCCGACCCGACCGGCCTGCTGACCACCGTCCTCGGCTTCCACGTCATCGCCGGCGAGCGCATCGCCTCCGCCGACCTGTCCGGTGACTACGAGACCTTCACCGGCGAGACCATCACCATCAACGGCACCGACGTCGACGGCCAGGCCGAGATCGTCGTCCCCGACATCCAGACCGCCAACGCCACCGTGCACCTGATCGACACCGTGATGCTGCCGCCGAGCGTGACCGAGGCGGCCCAGGCCGACACCGGTGACGCCGCGACCGCCGACGACGCGACCGCCGACGACGCTGCGACCACCACGGCCGACGATGCTGCGACCACCGACAGCGGCCCGGCCCCGACCGGAGGCGTGGCGACCGGTGCCGGCGGCACCGCCGACACCGGCTCGACCCTGCCCTTCGTGGCGATGGGCCTGCTGGCCACCGTCGCCGCCGCCGCCTTCGTCGTCCGCAGCCGCGCCTAGCCGCTGCCGCGTTCGCCGCGCCCACCTGCCCCGGTCCGGTGACTCCTGTCGCTGGGCCGGGGCAGGCCCGTGTCCGGCCCCAACCGACGGAAGGCAACACCGATGCGCAGATCCAGGTACGTCGTCATCGGCCTCGTCACCTCGGCGGCTGCTACCTCCGCGGCCCTGCTCCTCTCCCGCCGACCGGGCCGGTCGACCCGGCCCGGTGGCCGCCCGGGCCTGCCGTCGGACCAGCCGGCCGGCCCTGCGGACACCGGGCCCGCCACCGAGGCCGACGCTGCCGAGGAGGACCACGAGGTCGAGGGCGCGGACGGCCGACCCGGCCACGTGGCTGACACGCCCGGGCCACTGACGCCGGACACCGCGCAGCGGGAGGGGCGAGGGCGGCACGTCGTCAGGTCCGTGGCCGGGGCCGTCGGCCTGCTGTCGTTGGTGGCGCTGCTCGTCGTCGGCATGGTGTCCGCGGGTCTCCTCCCCTCCCGGGACGTGGGTGCGAGCGAGGTGCTCGTCGGGGCGATCGACGCCACCGGCTCCGTCGCCCGACCGGGACCCACTGCGACGGCCGTGCCCCCATCGGACACCAGGAGCACCGTCCGTCAGGGCTCGACCGCCGTCGCGCCGTCGGCTGGCGATGCGGGGCGGGTCGAACGGGCGGATCCCGCCACCGTGTCCATCCCGGCGATCGACGTCGACGCGTCGGTCATCCCGCTGGGCGTGACCGACAGCAGCCTGGACGTCCCGGAGGACTTCGCCGAGACCGGCTGGTGGCAGGACGGACCCGAACCCGGCGAGGTCGGCGCCGCCGTCGTCGTGGGCCACGTGGACTCCTTCCGCGGACCGGCGGTGTTCTTCCGCCTGCGCGACCTCGTGGCGGGCGACGAGATCACCATCGACAGGGTCGACGGATCCTCCGCCACCTTCGCGGTGCGCAGCATCATGCGGGTCAGCAAGGACGACTTCCCGACGGAGATGGTCTACGGCGCAACGACCGAACCGTGGCTCCGGTTGATCACCTGCGACGGCGACTTCGCCGACGGCAGCTACCTGGGCAACCTCATCGTCAACGCCGAGCTCGTGCACGAGCAGCCCCCAGCCACGAACGGTGCCCTCGCCTGAGACCCTGTCCGCGAGGATCCGACGGCCCACCCTCGTCCCCCACGGACGACGCGGACCGTAACGATCGTCGGTCCAGGAACGTGTAAGGGGAGACACCGTCCGTTCGTCGTCCCGAAGGCTCCGCCCGTGCCCAGTCCAGCCCTGCCCAGACCAGCCCTGCTGCTGTCGATCCTGCTGATCGCCACCCTCCTGTCCCCCGCCCCCGTCACGGCCCAGGACGCCGCCGCCAACGATGCGGCCGAACCGTTCTCCTCGGCCAACATGTCGCACATCGACAACCTGGCCTACCGGGTTCTGGACCGCGCCGACACCACCATCCCGTACGGCACCGACATCGAGTTCGCCACCGTCGACGCGGGCCTGGGGCGGACGGTCCGGCTCGAGGGACCGACCCGCATCGAGACGGCGGTGGCCGTGTCCGCCGACACCTTCATCGCCGCCGACGACGTCGTCATCGCCACCGCGTACACCTACGCTGACGCGCTGGCCGGAGCTCCCCTGGCCGCGACCCTGCGAGCGCCCATCCTGCTGACCACGGTGGAGGAGGTGCCGCAGGTGACGTTGCAGGAGATCACCCGCCTCGGCGCCCGCCGTGCGGTCGTCCTCGGTGGCGAGGCCGCCGTGTCCCCGGCCGCCCTCGCCCAGCTGACCGACGCCGGTCTGGACGTCGAGCGGATCGAGGGCGACAACCGCTTCGGCACCGCCGCCGCGATCGCCGACCGCATCACCGGGGCCAACGAGTTCCTGCTGGCCGTCGGCGAGGACGCCGACCCCGAGCGCGGCTGGGAGACCGCCCTGGCCGCGGCAGCGCTCGGGGCTGCACACGACGTGCCGTTGCTGCTGCTGGGCGAGGATCGCCTGCCCGAGGAAACGGCTGCCGTCCTGGAGGCCAGCGTCGCGTCCGACAACCCGCTGCTGACGCCGGACGCGCCGGCCCTGACCGTGGTCGCCACGACCGGCCAGGTGTCGGACGAGGTCGTGACCGCGGCCGAAACGGCCGCCGGTGACGCCACGGCCACCCGCATCGAGGGTGACGACGTGCACGACGTCGCTGCAGCCGCAGCCGCGGAGTCCTTCGCCCGCGGCGCCATCCGGGCCCGCACGCACGTCGCCACGAGCCGTGCCTTCGCCGACGGCCTGACCACCGCGGCGGCCATCGGCAGGACCGGTGGTGTGCTGTACCTGGTCGACGGCCTCGACGTCCAGTCGACGCCCCAGGCCGTCGACGCCCTGTCCGACGCCACCGTCGGGGTCCTCCGCCTGGCCGGTGGCACCGCCGCGATCGACGAGGCCGCAGCCGACGTGCTGTCGGCGCTGGTCGCCGACCGCGTGGGGTCGATGCAGGACTACGCCATCGCCGGTGCGGAGTACAACGGCCTGCAGATCGCCGACATCGCCGACCCCGAGCAGACCGAGATCGTCGCCTACTACGACTGCGTGACCGTCCAGGGCGACACCCAGGTGTTCAGCCGTGACGGTCGCACGTTCACCACGTTCACCTCCGAGGACACGAGCGCGCTCGACATCCGCTCCGACTGCGTCCGCCAGGCCGTCGCGGACGGGGACATCGCCTTCGTCGACGAGGTCGGTGGCGGCGAGGACGATGACCAGCCCGACGGGGTCCCCGACGACCTGACCCCGGCCTACGGCACCTACGTCATCGAGCTGACCAACCCCTACGAGCCGACGTACGCCGGCTTCATCCCGGTGCCCGAGGGGTCGCACAACATGACCGTGCACCCCTCCGGTGACTACGCCTACAACTCCAACTCCTCGCTGATCATCAACCCGATCACCAGCGGCGGGTCGGAGACCACCTACATCGAGTACTACGACATCTCCGACCTCGACGACATCCGCCGAATCGGCCAGCTCGACATGCCGGTCCTGCCCGGGCTGGGCACGGAGTCCCACGACATCACGTTCTCCGCCGACGGCACCCGGGCCTACTCCGCGGCGCTGTCGAACACGGTGATCATCAACACCGAGGACCCCGCGAACCCCGAGGTCATCTCCAACTTCGTGGACCCGGCCATCAACGTCGAGCACCAGGCCGACCCGGTGACCGTCACCGACAGCGACGGCAACGAGCGGACGCTGCTGATCGTGGAGGACGAGCTGGCGGGTGCCGCCGGCAACGGCTTCTGCCCCGGCGGTGGCATGCACGTCTACGACATCACCGGCGACAACGAGCTGGACCCGCAGACGCACAAGGTCGGGACCTACTTCATCCCCGAGTTCCGTCCGGCCGGCTCCGGCTCCGGCCAGGGCGAGGCGTTGACCTGCACCGCGCACGTGTTCCGCATCTACCCCGAGCAGGGCATCATCACGATCGCCTGGTACAACGCCGGCGTGTGGGTCCTGGACATCAACGGCCTGGCCGACGCCGCGACCAACCCGGCGTCGATGCCCATCGAGACGCTCGGCTTCTTCTACTTCTCCAACTCCGACACCTGGTCGTTCAAGACCAACACGTTCGAGGAGGACGGGTCGTTCTACGGCTTCGGCAACGACATCAACCGCGGCCTGGACGTCTACCGCTTCGACGCGTCGGTGGAGACCGCCACCGAGGAGATGGGCGAGGCGTTCGCCGGCCGGTGGGTCAACCAGCCGACCGCCATCACCATGGCCGAGCGTGCGCTCCTCACCAACGGGTACTCGCTGGGTGACCAGGCAGCGCCGCGCTGCCTGATCGCCGTGCAGGACACCTGATCGCTGACGGCCGGCGCTGGTCCGAACGGGTCAGCGCCGGTCGTGGTCAGCGCCGGCCGTGATCAGCGCCGGCCGTGATCAGCGCCGGCCGTGATCAGCGCCGGCCGTGATCAGCGCTGGTCGTACCAGGTCGCGAGGGGCACGTCGGCGCCCAGCCAGTCGACGAGCAGGTGGTGGGCGATCGAGACGTCGGGGGGCACGTACGCCTGGCCCCGGTCCATCGCCTCGGCCAGCTCCTCCCGCGAGAACCACAGGGCCTCGGCGATCTCGTCCTCGAGCACCAAGTCGGTCGACGTCGCCGTAGCGGTGAACCCGAGCATGAGGCTGGCGGGGAACGGCCACGGCTGCGAGGAGTGGTAGGCGACGTCGCGCACGGGCACACCGACCTCCTCCATGATCTCCCGGACCACGGCGGCCTCCAGCGACTCGCCCGGGTCGACGAAGCCGGCCAGCACGCTGAAGCGACCCGGCGGCCACATGGGCTGGCGACCGAGCAGGATCCGGTCGTCGACGTCGACGACCCGCATGATCACGGCGGGTTCCAGCCGGGGGAACTGCTCGGTGTCCTCCGCGGTGCAGCGCAGGACCCGTCCGTCGGCGCGCGGTTCGAGCGGCGCCCCGCAGCGGCTGCAGAACCGATGCCTGACCCGCCACTGCCCGAAGCCGAGCGCGCCGAGGACCGCTGCCGGATCCTCGGTCCCGACCAGCGCGGCCCGCGGGTCCTGGAACCGGCCGAACAGGGCGATCGCCTCGGTGTCGGCACCCATGTCCAGCACGATCGCCACGGCCGTGCCGGCCAGCACGGGCGCGGACAGCCCGGCAGCCTCGATGCCGGCTGGCAGCCCCCGCCGGATCGCGGCCTTGCCGTCGGTCCGCACCGCCACGACCATCGTCGCCTCGTCGGCGAGGGCGTCCAGGGCCGCGTCGGCGGACACACCCGGTTCGGCGTGCTCCGACGCCAGCAGGGCATCCCCGCCGTCGGCGTCGCTCATCGTCCGACCACGTCGTTCGCAGTCACCGATCCCGCGACCACCGATCCCGCGACCACCGATCCCGCGATCACTGATCCCGCGATCACTTCGACCGCTCGAACGGCACGCCGTCGGCGGCGGGCGCGATGGCCCGTCCGATGGCGCCGGCAAGCACGACGATGGTCACGGCGAACGGCAGGGACTGAAGCGCCTGGGAGGGGATCTCCAGCCCGGTGATGCGGACGACCGACACGTCCAGGCCGAAGCGGGACAGGTCCAGCAAGCGGAAGTCCTCGAGCCGGACGGACAGGATCTGCAGACGGGTGCCCAGCGCTGCGGCGAAGCCGAACAGCATGGCGCCGCCGAAGGACTGCCACGGACGCCACTTGCCGAAGATCAGCGCGGCCAGGGCGATGAAGCCCGTGCCGTTGGTCATGTTGTCCTCGAAGGACCCGACGGTCTCGAGGGAGAACCACGCGCCACCGAGGCCGGCGATGAGGCCACCGATGACGACGGCCAGGTAGCGGATGCGGATGGGATCCACGCCCAGCGTCTCGGCGGCGTGGGGGTTCTCACCGACGGACCGCACACGCAGTCCGAACGGGGTGCGGAACAGCACCCAGGTCGTCAGGGCCACCAGCAGGAACATCGCGAAGTAGATCGGCTTGCCGCTGAAGACCGGGCCGATGATCGGGACGTCCGACAGCAGCGGGATGTTCCACGTCGGCAGCGTGATGCCGCCACCGCCCTCGCCGGAGGGCACGATGACCTGTTGCCGCAGGTAGGACGTGATCCCGAGCGCGAGCAGGTTGATGACCACACCGGAGATGATCTGGTCGGTCCTGAACGTCACGCACAGCACCGCGTGGAGGAGGGCCATGAGCCCGCCGATGAGCACGGCGATCAGGACCGACGCCCACAGCCAGAAGCCGCCTTCGGCCCCGCCGAGCACGGCGTAGGCGACGAAGCCCCCGCCGGCCGCGGCCAGCATCATGCCCTCGATGCCGATGTTGACGACACCGGAGCGCTCGCACCACAGGCCCGCAAGGGCACCGAGGGCGATCGGTGTGCCCTGGCGCAGCGACTCCACGAGGATCGGGATGAGGTTGGTCTGCTTCGACGACGTCGAGTAGGCAAGGGACAGCACCAGCAGCAGCGGGACGAACACGGCCGTCGCGACGCCGAGCCCCACACGGGTGACGTTGCCCAGCCGATGCTCGAATATCCCGGTGATGCCGCCGGCGAGCAGCAGCAGGCCGGCCAGCAGCACCATGCCCGGCGGGTCGACCGTGACCTGCGGCACGTCCGGCGGGATGCCGAAGGTGAAGGTGATGTCGTCGCTGGGCACGCGGCCGGCCAGCTCGATCAGCAGGACGCCGATGATGCTGTAGACCCAGCCGATGACGACGAACCGGGTCCGTCGGGGATGCACGTTCTGGGCGGCGAGCGCTTGCTGCTCGGGTGCGGGTGCGGGGACGATGGTGGTGCTCACGGTCAGCCTCCCCACCCTGCGGCCAGCGCGGCACCCTCGCCGCGTTCACCGCGGATGCGGAACAGGCGCCGGACGATCAGGTCGGCGGCGACGAACAGCAGGATCAGCGCCTGCACGATGCGGACGAGGTCGATGGACAGGTTGGCCTCCAGCTGCATCAGCGGCGCGCCGGACAGCAGCGCACCCCACAGCAGGGCAGCCGGGATGATCGCCCACGGGTTCGCGCGGGCCAGCAGGGCGATGGCGATCGAGTCGAAGCCGATGTTGCGGAACACCCCCGGCTGGATGAAGCCAACCGACCCCGAGACCTCCGCTGCACCGGCGAGCCCGGCGAACGCCCCGGAACCGGCCATGGCCAGGATCCAGACCTTCGACACGCTCATGCCGGCGTAGACGGCGGCCGAGGGGTTCAGTCCGACGGTCTTGATCTCGAAGCCGGTCGTGGTCCGCTCCATCACGAACCACATCACCGCGCAGGCCACGATCCCCAGCGCCAGCCCCCAGTGCAGGGAGGACGATCCGGCGAAGGGGAGGTGCGGGAGCTTGGCGCTCTCAGCGATCTCGCGCGAATGCGGGACCGACGCGGTCTGGTCCAGCAGGATCACCGGATCGCGGCTCAGCACCAGCCACTCGACCAGCCGGAGCGCGATGGTGTTGAGCATGATCGTGACGATGACCTCGTGGGCCCCCGTCTTGGCCTTCAGGAAGCCGGGGAAGCCGCCGTACAGCGCACCGCCCAGCATGCCCATGCCGATCACGACCGGGATGGCCACGATGCTGGGGGCACCGGCCATCCACGACCACGTCCCGGCCCAGCCACCGAACAGCGCGCCGATGAGCAGCTGCCCCTCGGCGCCGATGTTGAACAGGCCGGCCTTGAACGCGAACGCCAGCGCCAGCGACGCGCCGATGAACGGCGTGGCGCGCGCCAGCGACGACGCGATCCGGTCGGGCGAGCCCACGGCGCCACGCAGCAGCGCCCAGTAGGCCTCGACCGGGTTGGCGCCGGTCAGCACCATCACGACGCCACCGATCACGACCGCGCACAGGAACGCGGCCAGCAGGACCAGGACGGGACTCAGCGCGACCCACGGCTCCAGGCGCCCGGTGATGGTGGTTGCCGGAACACCTCCGTCCTCGGTCTCGCGCGGCGTCGTCTTCGGGTCGTCGGGACCGCTCACACCAGCTCCTCCACCGCGTCGGGCTGCTCGGGCGGCCCGGGGTCCTCGGTACCTGCCATCAGGCAGCCCAGCCGTTCGCGGCTGGCTTCCTCGCGTGGCATCTCTGCCACGATCGTCCCCCGATACAGCACACCGATGTGGTCGGCGAGCGACAGGATCTCGTCCAGCTCCGCGGACACCAGCAGCACCGCGCACCCCTCGTCGCGCTTGGCGACGATCTGGGAATGGATGAACTCGATGGAGCCGACGTCCAGCCCGCGGGTGGGCTGGGCGACGATCAGCAGCTTCAGCGGCCTGGACAGCTCCCGGGCGACGACGACCTTCTGCTGGTTGCCACCCGACAGCGTGCTGACGGTGATCTCGGTCCCCGGCGTGCGCACGTCGTAGGCCTCGACGAGGCGTTCGGCCTGCTCGGCCATCGGCTCGCGGCGCATCACCCAGCCTCGCGAGAAGGGCGAGCGGTAGTAGCCGTTCAGCACCAGGTTCTCGGTGATGGTGAAGGCGCCCACGACGCCGTGCTTGTTGCGGTCCTCGGGCACGTGGCCGACGCCGAGGCGCTCGACCTTGCGCGGCGACATGCCGACGATGTCGGTGCCGTCGATGTGGATGTGCCCGTCCGCTGCGGCGCGCATGCCGGCGATGGCCTCGACGAGCTCGCGCTGGCCGTTGCCCTCCACGCCGGCGATGCCGTAGATGACCCCGGCACGCACCCGGAAGTTGCAGTCGGCGACGGTCACGACCTCGCGGTCGTCGGTCACGCCGAGCGCCTTGACGTCCAGGACGACCGGGCCCGGTTCCGCCGGGGTCTTTGGGACCTGGAAGGACACCTCGCGGCCGACCATGAGCTCGGCGAGCTGGGCGGTGGTACTCGTCGACGGGTCGGCGCTGCCGACGACGCGACCACGGCGCAGGACGGTGATGCGGTCGGCGACCGCCAGCACCTCCCGCAGCTTGTGGGTGATGAAGACGATGGACTTGCCGTCGTCGACGAGGCTGCGGACCACGGCGAAGAACTCGTCGACCTCGCCCGGGGTCAGCACGGCGGTGGGTTCGTCGAGGATCAGGATGTCGGCGTCGCGGTAGAGCGCCTTGATCAGCTCCACACGTTGCTGCGCGCCGACGCTGAGTGAGCCGACGAGCGCATCGGGGTCCACGCCGAGGCCGTAAGCCTGGCTGAGCTCGGCGATGCGCTCCCTTGCCAACTCGAGGTCGAGCTGGCCGCGGCGGGTGGTCTCCACGCCGAGGATCACGTTCTCCGCGACCGTCAGCACGGGGATCAGCTGGAAGTGCTGGTGGACCATGCCGATGCCCGCCGCGATGGCGTCACGGGAGGACGTGAACCGCTGGGGTTCGCCGTTGACGAGGATGCGCCCCTCCGACGGCTGGTACAGCCCGAACACGACGTTCATCAGCGTCGACTTGCCTGCCCCGTTCTCGCCCAGCAGGCAGTGGATCTCTCCACGATGAAGGGCGAAGTTGACGTCGGCGTTGGCCACCACACCCGGGAACCGCTTGGTCACACCCTCGACCTCGAGGACCGGAACCCTCTCGTCCTGCATCACACCTCCGTGTTCGTTGCCAGCAGGGAGCGTAGTCGGAACCCAGCGTCCGACACACGCGGGCCCCGCACGTCGCCGTGCGGGGCCCGAGTTGGCTGGCTGTGCGGGCGCTGGCTACAGGGGCAGGCCCGTGGCCGGGTCGATGCCCGTCTCGATGGAGCCGTCGGCGAGGCCCTGGCGGACCTCCTCGAGCTGCGTCGCGACGTCCTCGGGGATGTCCGCGTCGTGGAACGGCGCGTAGCTGATGCCACCGTTGGCCGCGTCCAGCGTGTAGATGCCACCGGCGAAGGAACCGGCGAGGACCTCACCGATCTGGTTGAAGACACCCAGGTCGACGCGCTTCACGGCCGAGGTGGCCAGGAACTCCGACCCGGGCGAGGAGCCGCCACCGAAGGTGGTGAAGTACTCGTCCTGGTCGACCCCGATGCCCCAGGCACCGGCCTCGGTCGCCGCGGACACGCCACCGGAACCGGTCTGGCCGCCAGCACCGAAGATCACGTCGGCACCCTCGCCGAGGAACTGCTGGGCCGCCGAGGCGCCCTGGGCAGGGTCGGTGAAGGAGTCGGTGTAGACCTTGAGGACGTTGATGGACTCGTCGATGTAGTGGGCACCGGCCTCGTAGCCGTTGACCAGGCGCACGACCGGCGGGACGACCTCGAGGCCGCCGACGACACCGATGGTGTTGGACTCGGTCAGCAGACCCGCCATGGCACCGGCCAGGAAGCCGCCCTGGTCCTCGCGGAACAGCACGCCGACGTAGTTGGCCGGGTACTCGGCCTGGAACTGGTCGATGCCGATGAAGTTGACCTCCGGGTTGGCCTCAGCGGCCTCGAGGGTGGCGTCGGCGATCAGGAACCCGACCGTGACGATGATCTCCGGGTCGGCCTCGAGGGCGGTGGCGATGTTGGTGCCGTAGTCGGCCTCGGAGGCCGTCTCGATGGCCTGGGACTCGAAGCCGAGGCAGTCAGCAGCGGCGACCATGCCGTCGTTCGCGAACTGGTTGAAGGTGCCGTCGTCGACCTTGCCGATGTCGGTCACGAGGACCACGTTGAAGTCCTCGGGGACCTCGACGCCCTCGTACTGCGCGCACGAGTCCTCGATGGAGACGCCACCCTCGGAGGCGTCAGCGGCGTCGTCCTCGGTTGCCTCGTCCTCGGTGGGCTCCTCTTCCGCCATCTCGTCCTCGGTGGGCTCCTCCTCGGCCATCTCGTCCTCGGTCGGCTCCTCCTCGGCCATCTCGTCCTCGGTCGGCTCGGCCTCCTCCTCGGCCACCTCAGCGGTGTCCTCGGTGGCCTCGTCGTCGGCCGTGTCGTTGGCACAGGCAGCCGTGATCATGGACAGGGCCAGCAGCAGGGCAAGCAGCCCCATGCGGCGCGCGAGAGCGCTCATGTCGATCCTTTTCGTTCCTGGGCGTCGCAACGCCCTCAGTTTTGGCGGGATGTCGCCGGGAATTCTAGCGACCTCCGATCGTGGTAGTTAACCACGGACCGGTGGCCGGATGTCCCCGTGTCTGGCAGGGTTGGCGGCCATGCCCCAGGACCGTGTGACAGTCGTTGACCACCCGCTCGCCGGCCATCTGCTGGCCGACCTGCGCGATGCCGACACCGAGCCCGAGCGCTACCGGGCGCTGGCCGAGCGCCTGACCTCGGTCCTCGTGCTCGAGGCCACCCGGTCGCTGCCCACCGTGACGGAAACCGTCCGGACGCCGATCACCGCCACCGAGGTGACCCGCATCGGCCGCCACGTCGTCGCGGTCCCGATCCTCCGGGCCGGGCTCGGCATGCTCAGCGCAGCGACCGACCTGCTGCCCGACATCGGCGTGGGCTACGTGGGGCTGGAGCGCAACGAGGAGACCCTCCAGCCCACCGAGTACTACTACAAGGCGCCGTCGCTGGACGACGCCAGCGTCCTGCTGCTGGACCCGATGCTCGCGACCGGCGGCTCGGCGGCCTTCGCCGCCAAGCTGCTGCGCGACCGCGGCGCGACCGACCTGACGCTGGTCTGCATCATCGCCGCACCCGAGGGCATCGCCCGCCTGACGGAGTCCGACCCGGACATCCGCATCGTCACGGCCTCCATCGACGAGGGCCTCAACGATGTCGGCTACATCGTCCCCGGGCTCGGCGACTTCGGCGACCGGCTCTTCGGCACGTTCTGATTGTCGTCTCTTCGAGCCGACGGTCCTCGGGCTCGTGACCTGCGGCGGTGGGTGGGCACCTCGGTGCGGTCGGCACACCATGGTTGTCGGGCACACGACCGGTGTGTGCGTTCGACAGCCCGGTGAGCGGACGATCGCACCCACCCTCGGAGCCGGGTGTGCCCCGCCCCGTCCGGACCCGCTGCATCGCACCCACGCGTAGCCGGCGGGGCGTTCCACGCGGCTGACCACCCGCAGCGACGTTCGCCCGGGCGGTGTGTGCGATCGACGCCGCCAGGGGGTGGGCAGCGCACCCACCCTCGACCCGCGTGTGCGATCGACGCCGTCAGGCGGCCGGCAACCCCCACGAGGCCAGACCCCGCGTGCATCCGACCACGCACAGGGGTGCCCATCGCACACGCCGGACGGGCACCCACCCCGCTCGGCGGTCACCCCTCACCCTGCGTGAGCGATCGACGCCGCCAGGCGGCCGGCGCCACACACACGTGGCCGGACCCCGGGTGGGCTGGACCACCCCCGAGGGCGCCCATCGCACACGGCCGTTCGTGTGCCCGACCCGCTGAGCCCGCGCACGCACCCGTTGTCGGACCCCGACGACCGTCGGACGAGGGGACGACCCGCCAGCCCCGCATCGCGCCCACGCGAGACCGGTGGAGCGGTTCATCGTCACTGACCCACCCCACGCCACTCACCGCAGGGCGGTGTGTGCGATCGACGCCGCCGGGGGGTGGGCAGCCCACCCACCCTCAACGCAGGTGTGCGATCGACGCCGCCCAGGGGCCGGCAACCCCCACGAACGCCGACCCCGCGTGCGGCCGACCGCCCCCTGAGGCCCCCATCGCACACGCCGTTCGCGTGCCCGACCCACCGCGGCCCCCACGCACCGCCGCAGGGCGCCGGCGATCCGTGAGCAAGACTCGCAGCCACGAGCTCGCGAGGGGCGAGAATCGGCGGAGCGGATCGCCGGTCACGAGCCCGAGGACCCGACGAGCGGAGCGAGGACCAACGAACATCGCCGGTCACGAGCCCGAGGACCCGACGAGCGGAGCGAGGACCAACGAACAACGCGAGGACCAGCGTCACAACCCCGTGAACAGGTCCTTCTCGAGGTCGTCGTGGACCGGGACGTCGCTGCGGACGCGGACGAAGGACTCGGTGCCGTAGAGGGTGGGGACGAGGTCGTCGGGGACGTTGAGGAAGAACGACTCGGGGGAGATCTGGCTGTGGTGGGCCTTCAGCGCGGCCTGCTTGTCCTCGATGTGCTCGCTGACGTCGACCAGGCTGGTGATCAGGTCGTCGTCGGTCCCCATGGGGATGTCCGCCGGGTCGACCTCCTCACCGAACGGCGAGGGCAGGCCACGGTCCAGGAACATCTGGTTCATCTTCACGATCCCCGACTTGGGGATGGCGGTGTAGTAGACCTTCGGGGTCCGCCAGGCCGGCCCGGCCTCGGGGTACAGCGCCGCCATCGACGCAGCCTCCACCGCGAGCACCCCGACCCGGTGGGTCTGGATGTGGTCGGGGTGGCCGTATCCGCCGAACGGGTCGTAGGTGAGGAACACCGCCGGCTGGAAGCTGCGGATGATCGCAACGACGCGACCGATCGCCTCGTGCATGTCCGCCTGCCAGAACGAGGCGGGATCCTCGTTGCCCTCTGTCCCCATCATCCCCGAGTCGGCGTAGCCGAGGAACTCGTGCTCCGTCACGCCGAGCGCACCCAGGGCGTTGGCGATCTCGCCCCGGCGCACCTCGGCCAGGCGCGGGAAGACCTCGTCGGGGTCCATGCCCTCCCCGACCACCTCACCACGTGACCCGTCGGTGCACGTGACGACCTTCACCCTGAACCCGCGGACGACACCGTCGCGCAGCACACCCCCGGTGGTGATGACCTCGTCGTCGGGGTGGGCGTGGATCGCGAGCAGACCGTGCGTGTCAGGCATCGGCCGCAGCCTAGCGCCCATCGTCGCGCCATCGGGACGATCGAGGCGCACGGGCCTATCCTCATGGGCAACACATGCCTCTGGACCGTTACGAACTGATCGACGACCAGGCCGACCTCCAGTCGGCCCTTGACTGGCTTGCCGACCTCGACCCCATCGGGATCGACGTCGAGCGCGCCGACTGGAACCGCTACTACCGGGCCGCCGCGCTGGTCCAGATCGGCGGTGACGGCCGCGTCGCGATGCTGGACCCGCTGCGCCTGGAGGACTGGTCGCCGGTCGCTGCCTTCTGCGCCGAGCGCGAGGTCGTCCTCCACGCGCTGGAGAACGACGTGGCGCCGATGCAGGCGCTCGGGGTCGACCCGCCGGTCGTCCACGACACCGCCATCGCCGCTGCCCTGCTGGGCATGCCGACGGGTCTGGAGACCCTCCTGTCGGAGGTCCTCGGCGTGGCGCTGGAGTCCGACAAGGCCGCGATGCAGCGAGCCGACTGGGAGAAGCGTCCCCTGACCGAGGAGATGCTGGTCTACGCCGCGGGTGACGTCGCCGACCTGCCCCGGCTGTGGGCGGTCCTGCGCGACAAGCTCGTCGAAGCCGACCGCTGGGACTGGTACGTCGAGGAGCTCGCCGCCACCATCGACCAGCCCACGGTGGAGGATCGCCGTGACTGGACCCGGACCAAGGGCGTCGGGCGGCTGGACCCCCGGGCACGGGCCCGGGCGAAGGCGCTGTGGGAGGCCCGCGAGGACCTCGCCAAGGACACCGACACGGCCCCCGGCCGGATCGTCAACGACAAGACCCTCGTCGACCTGGCCCAGAAGCCCCCGAAGGCGGTCCGCGAGCTGGGCCGCCGGGGGGTGCGCCGCCAGGCCGTCCGCACGTTCGGGGAGGACATCGTGACCGCCCTCGAGCAGGGCGCCAACGCCGACCCCGTTCCGGCGGAACGAAACGGCCGCCGGTCCACCGACGCCGACCGGGAGCTGGCCGACCAGCTCCGCGTCATCCGGGCCGAGGTCGCGGAGGAGGTCGGGCTGGACGCGGGCCTGCTGTGCCCCAGCCGACACCTGCTCAAGGCCGTGGTCGCCGACCCCCAGACGCCAGCGGAGTTCCGCGAGGCCCTGGGCCTGCGCGACTGGCAGTGGCGGCTGCTCGCCGATCCGTTCCTCGACGCGCTCTTCGAGCCGGCAGAGGACGACTGAAGACGGCAGGGGACGACTGAAGCCGACCGAGGACCACAGGCCGACCGAGGTCCACGGGTCGAACCGAGCCGAATCGCGTCAGCCGACCGGCTTGAGGGTGATGTGCCCGAGGTCGGTGGAGGGGTCGAGGGTGCCGGTCATGCTGCACTCGACCGGACCCGACGGCGTCGTCAGCCGCGCCTCGGCCCACACACGCATGCCCGACGCCTCCGACATCGAGGCCAGGAACGTCGCGACCTCCATGCGGTCGTCGGGGTGGAACAGCATCGTGAACGTCACCTCCGGACCGGGGACGAACCCCAGCAGCTGATGGGCGGCGCTGTTGACCGCCATCGTCTCGTCGGTGTTGTCCAGCACCACCAGCGGGGCGTCGGCGAGGTGGAAGCCGGTCCCCGGGGCCCCCGTCCGTCCGACCGCCCGCTGCCGGCTGTGCACGACCGCGCGTTCGAGGTCGGCCTCGAGGACGTCCTTGAGCACCACGTCGTCGGCGCCGGCCACGATCGCGTCGCGTGCGGCGAGGCGGTCGCCCGTCACGACGACCATCGGGATGCGGGGATGGGCGGTGCGCAGCGACCTGACCGTGCCCAGGCCGGTGCTGTCCGGCAGGTTCAGGTCGACCAGGAGCACGTCGGGCGGCTCGACCATGCGGTCCAGCCCCTCCAGCAACGCCGACAGCGCGTCGTAGGCCGCCGTCACGGTGACCGCGCTGCCCTCCAGCAACGCCAGGATCAACGCACGATCACCCGGCTCGTCGTCGAGCAGGACGACGTCGATCCCCTCCACCCGGTTGGCCATGGGACTCCCTTCAGCTGCACAGCCGTTGCCAACGGCCGAGCCGAAGCATGCCTCGTGTCAGACGCCGACGACGGGCAGGTTGCGGAGCTTGGCCGGCAGGGCGAAGTGCATGTCCTCCTCGACCACGTCGAGGCGTTCGACGACGGCGCCACGATCCTGGGCCTGCAGCCACTCGATCACGCCGGTCACGAGCTGGTCGGGGGCGCTGGCGCCGGAGGTCAGCCCGACGGTGTCCACACCCTCCAGCCACGCCGGGTCGATGTGGGAGGCGTCGTCGATGAGGTGGGCCGCCGCTGCGCCGTGGCCCAGGGCCACCTCGACCATGCGCTGGGAGTTGGAGGAGTTCTCGCTGCCCACGACCAGCACGAGGTCGCTGCGCTCGCTGAGCACCTTCGTGGCGTCCTGCCGGTTCTGGGTGGCGTAGCAGATGTCGTCGCCCTTGGGCCCACGGGCCAGCGGGTACCGCTCCTTGATGGCCGCGATGATGCCGGTCGTCTCGTCGACGCTGAGGGTGGTCTGGCTGACGTAGGCGACCTTCGTGGGATCCGGCAGGTCGAGCTGGGCGACGTCCTCGGGGGTCTCGACGAGGTTGATGGACTCCGGCGCCTGCCCCATCGTGCCGACGACCTCCTGATGGCCCTCGTGGCCGATGAGGATGATCGACATGCCCTTCTCGGCGTACTCACGGGCCTCGAAGTGCACCTTGGTGACCAGCGGGCAGGTCGCGTCGATCTGGTCCAGGCCACGCGCAGCGGCCCGTTCGCGGACCTCCGGGGGGATGCCGTGGGCCGAGAAGACGATGACCCCGCCCTCGGGCACCTCGTCCTCGTCCTCCACGAACACCGCGCCGCGTGACTCGAGGTCGGCGACGACGTGGGTGTTGTGCACGATCGCGTGCCGGACGTACACGGGGGCGCCGTAGTGCTCCAGGGCGATGTCGACGATCTCGATGGCCCGGTCGACACCGGCGCAGAACCCGCGCGGCGCGGCCAGCAGGACGGTACGGGGAGAAGTTGCGCTCATCACCGCCAGCCTAGCCATCCCGGCACCTGCCCCAACCGCTCCGGTGACCTATGGTGCGCCGCACACAACCCGACCACGAGAGGACCACCCGAATGGCCAGCTTCATCGCCATGTACACCAAGCCCGAGGACGCCGAGGGCTTCCTCGCGGAGTACAAGGCCGACCACCTGCCGATCGCTGCGAAGTTCCCCAACACGACTCGTCAGTCGTTGACGGTGCTGAAGTCCACCCCGCGCCGCACCGAGCCGGCCTACTTCCTGCTGTTCGAGGCGGAGTGGGCGTCGGAGGCGGAGATGTTCGAGGCCATGAAGGACCCGTCCCTGATGGAGGCCAGCAGCCACGCCATCGGCATGCTGAAGAAGTACGGCAACTCCGCGGAGATGATGCTCGGCGACAGCGCCTAGCAGCCGGATGCGCCCAGCGGCCCGGGCCGGCAGCACGGCCGGGGCCGCCGGCGAACCTACACTCCCCAACCGATGCACATCATCGTTGGAGGTTGCGGGCGCGTGGGCGCCGATCTGGCCGAACGGCTCAGCGACGAGGGCCACGACGTCGTGGTCATCGACGCGAGCGACGAGTCGTTCAGGCGGATCGGCACCACGTTCAACGGCGAGGCGCTGGTCGGGGACATCACCGACAAGGAAGTCCTGTCGCGCGCCGGCGTCGAGCGGGCGGACGCGCTGGCCGCCGTCACCCCCTCCGACAACGCCAACCTGATGGCGGTGCAGATCGCCAAGGAGCTCTTCGACGTCCCCAACACCGTCGCCCGACTGTTCAACCCGCAGCGCGAGCCCAGCTACCGCAAGATGGGGATCCGGTACGTGCCCGAGACGTCGATGATCGTCTCGGCCATCCGCAACGACCTCGAGCCAGAGTCCTTCCCGGTGCACCTGTCCCGCGCCGACGACGACGTCTCGCTGGTCGAGGTCACCATCGGCGACCACGGCCGTGGGGTCTCGGTCGCCGAGGTCGAGCGGGACGGCGATGCCCGCGTCGCGAAGCTGCAGCGGGGCGTGCGCATGCAGATCCCCCGGCTCGACGACCGCTTCCGCAACGGCGACCTGGTCGTCTGCTCGGTCAAGCGCAGCGGGGAACGTCGCCTGCGCCACCTGCTGCTGGGGAGGGACTGATGTACGCCGTCATCGCCGGCGGCGGCAAGGTCGGGCGCGCCATCGCCGGCGACCTGCTGGCCGAGGGCAACGAGGTCGCGGTCATCGAGATGATCCCCGAGCGGCTCGAGGCGCTGCAGCAACGCCACGACCTGCTCGTCATCGCCGGCGACGCCACCGACGTGCGCTACCTCGAGCAGACCCGCCTGCAGCGCGCCGACGTGTTCGTGGCGACCACCCGCACCGACGACGTCAACTACGTCTCCTGCCAGCTGGCCAAGATCTCCTTCGACGTGCCACGGGTGCTGAGCCGGGTGAACTCGCCGCGCAACGAGGCGCTGTTCCAGACCATGGGCATCGAGGCCGTGTCGACCACGACGCTGATCTCCCGCCTGATCCGCGAGCAGGCGACGGTGGGCGAGCTGATCCACCTCTACACCCTTCGGGCCGGCCAGGTGAACCTCGTGGAGATCGACGTCCCCCACGACTTCCCCGGCTACAAGCGCAACGTCAGCGAGCTGACCCTGCCGATGGAGTCGGTGCTCGTGTGCGTGTTCCGGGGCGAGGCCACCCTGATCCCCCGCGGTGACACCCGCCTCGCCGCCGGCGACCAGGTCATCGCCCTGACCACGCCGGACCTCGAGGACGCGCTGCGCGCATCGATCCTGGATCCCACGGCACCATGAGCACCACTCCCCCGGGCAAGCGCCGGCTGCGCGACGTCGTCGACGAGCACCCCTTCCAGGGGGGCCTGACCGGCATCCTCCTGGTGGCCCTCGCCACGCTCGCCATGGCCGTCGTGGCCGCGGGCCTCGTCGGCGTGATGCTGCTGGTCGCCGGCTGACCCCGTGCTGATCAGGCCCGATGCCGGCGACTTCCGGCTGATCCTGCTCTACACCGCCCGCGTGGTGTACGGCGTCGGCCTCGCCATGATCGTGCCGACCGTCGTGGCCATGGCGTTCGGCGAACGCATGGACGCCTGGAGCTTCGTGCTGGCGGCGTCCCTCGCCATCGGCATCGGAAGGCTCGCGGAGATGGGCCTGCGGACCCGACGCCCGCTCAACACCTCCCATGCGCTGGCGTCGGTGGCGTCGTCGTGGCTCGTGGTGCCGCTGTTCGGTGCGCTGCCCCTCGTCCTGAGCGGGCACTACGTCAGCTACCTGGACGCCTACTTCGAGGCCATGTCGGGGTTCGCCACCATCGGGCTGACCCTGGCCAACGACCTGGACCACATGTCCCGCAGCATCAACCTGTGGCGCCACCTCATGCAGTTCATCGGTGGCCAGGGCATCGTCGTCATCGTCCTGACGGCGTTCTCCTCCGGCGCCGCACGGCTGGGCACGCTGTACTCCGGCGAGGGTCGCGAGGACGTGATCCTGCCCAACATCGTGCGGACCGCCCGGTTCATCTGGCGGGTCGCGCTGGTGTACGGCGTGATCGGCACCGGTGTGCTGTGGGCGGCCCTGATCGCCGCCGGCCTCGGCGTCGGCGAGGCGCTGTACCACGGCGTCAACCTGTTCATGGCGGCCTTCGACACCGGCGGCTTCTCCACGCAGTCCTCCAGCGTCGCGTTCTACCGGTCGCAGCTGGTCGAGTCCGTGCTGCTGGTCATCATGACGGCGGGGGCGTTCAGCTTCGCCCTGCACTACCAGCTGTGGCAGGGGCGCCGCCGCGAGCTGCTGGCCAACACCGAGACCCGCACCGTGTTCCTGTCCACCCTGCTGCTGCTGGCGATCGCGTCGCTGGGCCTTGCTCGCACCGAGACCTTCACCGGGTTCTTCGAGATGTACCGGCACACGCTGTTCCAGGTGGTCAGCGCCCACACCACCACGGGACTGGCGACGGTGCCCGGCCGCCTGTTCGTCACCGACTGGGGTGCGCTGGCGCCCGCGTCGATCGTGGCCGCGATGGCCGTCGGCGGCATGGCCGGGTCCACCGCGGGTGGCATCAAGGGCATCCGCCTCGGCGTGGTCCTCAAGGGCCTCAAGGCCGACGTCCGCCGGGTGCTGCTGCCCGAGAACGCCGTGGTGATGGAGACCTACCACGCCGGTGTCCGCAAGATCGTCCAGGGGCCGCAGGTCCGTGACGCCGCCCTCCTGCTGCTGCTGTGGCTGGGGCTGTACCTCGTCGGCGCGCTCGTGGGGCTCTTCTACGGCTACCCGCTGGAGCTGAGCCTGTTCGAGTCCACCGCCGCCGCGTCCTCGGGCGGCCTGAGCATCGGCATCGTCCGGCCCGACCTGGAGACCCCCCTGAAGCTGGTCTACATCGCCCAGATGATGGTCGGTCGCCTGGAGTTCATCGCCGTCTTCGCCCTGATCGGCTACGCCGTGTCGGTGGTCAGGGGCAAGGTGTGAACGAGGAGTACCGCCCCACACGCCGCCGGGTCGTCGCCCTGTGGGTGCTCGTCGCGCTCGCGGGGGTCGCCGGCCTGGTCGGCCTCGGTGAGGCGCTGCGCCACGACCACCCTGCCGCCGGCGCCCAGACCCCCGAGCTGGCGGAGGAGATCGACCCGCTTCGCGAGGACGTGCCGTGCGAGCTGCCGGCAGGACGGGAGGGCGCCGAACGCCCGGTCGTGGTCGCCGCCCCCGAGCTGCCACAGCTGGTCACGTCCAACGAGCTGTACGACTGCCCCTCCACGTGGGACGGCCGGCGCGTGCGGTACGTCGGCGAGGTCGTCGGCGCGGTGCTGGAACGGCGCGACGGCGCATGGGTGCAGCTCAACGACGACGTCTACGCCGACGGGGTCGGCCCGCTGCCGACGCACCGGGACTTCCGTGGCGGCAACGCCGGCGTCGGGGTCAGGCTGACCCGTGACCAGGCGGCTCGCATCGACAACGTCGGCGGCGCCACCCAGCGCGGCGACCTGCTGGAGGTGGTCGCGGAGTTCCGTCGCGTCGACCCCGAGACCGCCGAGGTCGCGATCCTGCACGTGGAGACGATGCGGATCCTCCGACGGGGCGAACCCTTCGAGATCCCCGAGGCGCCGGGCCGGGCGGCTGTCGCCATGGTCGCCGCCGCCGGAGCACTCGCGATCGTGGTGATCGAGCGACGTCGGCGAGAGCGGTGACCCTCACCCTCAGACCCGACCTCGGCGACCTGGCCACCATCGCGCGCCTGGTCTCGCGCGTGGTGCTGGTCGTGTCCCTCGCGATGCTCGTCCCGTCGCTGCTCGGGGTGGTCAACGGCGAACGCGATGCGGCGGCGGTCATGCTGTTCGGCGCCGCGGTCGGCCTGCTGCTCAGCGGCATCGCCGAGCTGCTGCTGCCCGCCGTGGACGACGTCACCTGGGGCGAGGGCATGGTCGCCGCCGGCTTGTCGTGGCTGGTCGCCCCGCTGGTGTGCGCACTACCGCTGTACGCCTCCGGGTACTTCCCGACGTTCCTGCACGCCTACTTCGACGCGATGTCGGCGCTGACGTGCGCTGGCCTGTCGGTCCTCAACGACCTCGACCACCTGCCCGACTCGCTCAACCTGTGGCGCCACCTGATGCAGTTCATGGGCGGCCAGGGGATCATCCTCGTGGTCCTGACGTTCTTCGCCGGCGGAGGTGGCGCCGTCGGCATGTACGCCGGCGAGGCCCGCGAGGACAAGATCCTGCCGAACGTCCGCCGGACGGCCCGGTTCATCTGGCGCGCCTCGCTGGTCTACTTCGCCATCGGCGGGTCTGCCCTGACGATCGCCCTCATCGGCGACGGCATGGCCCTCTGGCCTGCGGCCTTCCACGCCACCAACCTGTTCTTCGCGGCGTTCGACACCGGTGGGTTCGCCCCGCGGTCGTCCTCGGTCGGCTATTACCACTCCGCTGCGGTGGAGGGCGTGCTGATCGTCCTCATGGTCGCGGGCGCCCTCAGCTTCGCCCTGCACTACCGGCTGTGGCAGGGCGACGCGAAGGAGATGCGTCGCAACCTGGAGACCAAGGTGCTGGCCGTCACCTTCACGTTGTTGTCGACGATGATGTTCGCCGGCCTCGTGACCGAGCTGGTGCACGAGGACTTCGTGGCCACGCTCCGACGAGGGCTGTTCCAGATGGTCAGCGCACACAGCGGCGCCGGCTTCGCCTCGGTCCCCGGTGCCCTGTTCTCCAGCGCCTGGGGGGTCCTCGCCCCCGGCGCGCTGATCCTCGCGATGACCATCGGCGGGATGTCCGGTTCGACCACCGGTGGCATCAAGGCCATCCGCCTGGGGCTGGTCGGCAAGCAGCTGGCCCGGGTCGCCCGCCAGGTCGCCCTGCCCCGTGATGCCGTCGTCGTCAGCCGGTACCACCACCTGAGCAGCCACGTCCTCAACCCCGACGTCGCCCGGGCCGCGACGATGGTCCTGCTGCTGTTCGGCGCGCTCTACTTCTCCGGGACCGCCGTCGGGTTGTTCTACGGCTACCCCCTGGAGGAGTCGTTGTTCGAGTCGACCTCGGCAGCCGCTGGCGTGGGGTTGAGCGTCGGGATCACGTCACCGACGATGCCGGCCCCGCTGATGGCCACCTACGTCGCCCAGATGTACCTGGGTCGGCTGGAGTTCATCTCGGCCCTCGCCCTGATGGGCTACATCCACTCCATGGTGCGGGGCACCCGATGACCCGCGTCCCCACCCGCCTGCAGGGCCTGGCCATCCTGCTCGCCGTCGTGGGCGTGGCCGCGGTGCTGGCGGTGTCGGCGGGCGCGGTCCGTCCGCCGCCCGGCGAGCCGCTGCTGCGCGGCGGGGCGTTGTCCGCCCGCACCTGCGACTCGCCGGTCGCCATCGTCGAGCCGGTCCCGGTGACCAGCGGCACGCTGCACGGCTGCCCCGAACGGTTCGACGGCCGCCGGGTTCGCGTCGTGGGGGAGGCGGTCGGCGACCTGCTTGGCCGCGGGCCCCGCCGCTGGGTGCAGCTCAACGACGACGCCTACGCCACCGCCGGACCCCTGTCGGTGCATGGCCAGACCCTCGGGACCAACAGCGGCGTCGCCGTGCTGCTGCCCGACGGGCAGGACCCCACCGTCCTCGGTGGGCCCGACCGCTGGGGGGACCTCGTCGAGGTGGTCGGGGTGTTCCACACGACCGCGGCGGAGGACCAGGGGGGCCCGGCGGTCATCGCCGAGGAGATGTGGGTGCTGCAGACCGGCCGGTCGGTGGACGAGCTCCCGCTGGGCGCGCTGCCGGCGGCGACGTGCAGTGTCCTGCTGGCTGCCGGTGCGGTGTGGGGCGTCGTGGGCGTGCGTCGACGGCGCACGCCGTCCTGACCCCGCGACCTCAGTCCGTGCCGACGGCGCGCGCCTGCTTGGCCTTGTCGCGGCGTCCCGCGATCAGCGAGGACGGGCAGAGGTCCTCGACCACGCAGCTGCCGCACCGGGGACGCAGGGCGTCGCAGACCCGTCGACCGTGCAGGATGATGACGAGGCTGGCCGGGCCGTACAGCTCCCGGGGGAACAGCCGCATCAGGTCCTTCTCGATCCTGACCGCGTCGTCGTTGCGGGTGAAGCCGAACCGCTTGGACAGCCGCGTCACGTGGGTGTCGACGGCGATGCCGGCATCGGGGTCCTCCAGCAGGGCCTCCGGTGCGGAGCCGGCGAGGACGACGTTGGCGGTCTTGCGGGCGACCCCCGGCAACGTCAGCAGGTCCTTCATCCGCAGCGGGACCTCGCCGTCGAAGTCCTCGATGAGCGCCTGGCAGATCCCGCGGATCGACTTGGTCTTCTGCCGGTAGAAGCCCGAGGACTTGATGTCGGTCTGCAGCTCCTCCTCCGGGACCGACAGGTAGTCCTCGGGGGTGCGGTACTTCACGAACAGCGTCTTGGTGATCTCGTTGATCTTCTTGTCCGTGGACTGCGCGGACATGACCGTGGCGATCAGCAGCTCGAAGGGGCTGGAGTGGTCGAGCTCGATGACCCCGCCCTCGTAGGTCGCCATCAGGCGATCGACGATGACGGGTGCCCGCAGCGTCTTGCCGCTGTCGCGGTCCAGCGGACGGCCCGTGGCGGGCACGGAGGGGGTGGCGTCGGAGGAGTCAGTCATCGGCCGGGCAGCCTACCGGCCCGCCCACCCGACGCCCGCCACTCCGCCATCGGGGACGCCCGTCATTCATTCGCCGGGGACGAACGCCTCGGCGGCCAGCAGGTCGGCGTCGACCTGCAGCAGGAACAGGCCGTCGTAGGCGTTGACCGCCACGACCCCGTCGTCGAAGTAGGGGTAGTTGGACCAGGTCCCCACGAAGCTGGCGTTGTCGTGGTCGGGGAACACGTCGAAGTGGGCGATCTCGGCCAGGGTGCCACCGTCGTAGAGGCCCTCGGTGTCGAGGATGCGCAGGCCAGCGGCGTAGTTGGACTGGTACAGCAGCCCGTCGCGTGTGTACATGTTGTGGTCGATGGCCGTCGTCGGGCCGAAGTACTCCACCGGCAGCTGCGGGGCGGTCAGGTCCTCGAAGTCGAAGATCATCGTGCGGGTGTTGAAGCCGAAGGTCTGCTCGTCGGTCTCGTCGCCCAGCAGGAAGAAGCGGTGGTCCTCCGTCAGCCAGCCCTGATGGACGTAGCTGGACCGGGTGTAGGGGAACAGGCCCAGGCGCACGGGCGCGGCCTTGTCGGTGACGTCGACGATGGAGACCCATTCCTCGGCGGCGTTGAAGCAGATCTCGTGGTCGGTGAACCGGGTGTCGGGACCGTGGTAGGTCACGCACTGGGCGTCGTGGACGTACAGGTCCAGCGCCGAGCAGCCAGCCGAGGTCGGGACCGCCGGATCGGAGATGTCGACGAAGTGCAGGCCACCGCGACCGCACAGCACGTCGTTCACGGTGTTCCCGGAGGTGCCGCCCACGATGTAGGCGAAGTCGGTGTCGGGGTTGATGACGATGTTGTGGGAGGTGTTGGACGCGTCGCGGTAGTGCGCGAGGGCGGCGTGCTCGCGGGTCGGGTCGACGTCGAGGCCGTCGAGGGTGGTCAGGTCGAACACCTGCATGCCGTGCGCCGATGCCTCGGCCACGATGTAGGCGTGGTTGCCGCGGACCTTGATGTCCTTCCAGACGCTGAACTCCGTGGCCGGGTTGGGCAGCTCACCGAGGTTCTCCAGGGTCGGCAGGCCGGTGTCGGCGTCGGTGACGATGCGGAAGAAGGCCGTGGAGTTGGTCTTGCCCATCAGCACGTACTCCTCGCCGGTCGTGGGCGAGGTCCAGCCCCACACGTCGCTGCCCTCCAGCTTCTCCGGTGAGCTGTCGCCGTAGAACTCCTGCCCGAGGCCCGCGACCGGCACGAACGCGAGCAGGTCGACGCCCTCGCAGGAGAAGGCGATCTCGGCGGTGACCGCGGCCACGCCACCGGTGCACTCGGCGGCGCCGAGGGGCTCGGTCACGCCCGCCAGCACGGCCGACGGGGATCCCTGCATGGCGGCGGACTTGTGGTCGTGGTCGCGCAGCTGGTCGGTGGTCCACATCGCCTGGAAGGGGCTGGCGAAGGCGAGGGTGCCCAGCAGCAGCAGGGCGCAGAGGATGGCGTTGGTACGCGACACGGGAGTTCCTTGGGGCGGGTTCGGCCGACGTCGTCACGACGTCGATGTCGTCGTGGGGACATTCGCCGTCGGGTCCGGGAACTCCTGCCCCCTCGACGACGACGCCGACGACCCGTCCGGGATCGGCCCAGCGGACGGACGATCAGCCCTCGGAGGTCCCGCCGTCGACGGGCAACATGACCGTGAACGTCGATCCCTCGCCGAGCACGCTGGACACGCGCACCTTGCCCTTGTGCCGCTCGACGGCGTGGCGCACGAGCGCCAGCCCGAGGCCGGTGCCACCCGCCGCCCGGCTGCGCGCCTTGTCGACTCGGTAGAACCGCTCGAACACCCGGTCCTGGTCGGCCTCGGGGATGCCGATCCCCGTGTCGGTGACACGCACCATCACCTCCGACGCGCGGCGCCTGACCTTGACCTCGACCCGACCGCCGTCCCGGTTGTACTGGATGGCGTTGAGGACCAGGTTGCCGATGATGACCTTCAGGTCCTCCGGGTAGCCGATGACGCTGACGTCGGGGGTCGCGTCGAAGGCCAGGCGGATCCCGCGCGCCTCGGCGGTCTCCCGTGCCCGTTCGACCTGGGCCTCCGCGAGCTCGGTGACGTCGACCCGCCGCTGGCCGCGGCCGTCGACGCCCTCCTCCAGGCGGGTGAGGTCCAGCAGGTCGCGGACCAGCTGCGCCAGCCTGGTCGCCTCCAGCTGCACCCGCTCGGCCATCGTGCGGGCCCGTTCCGGATCGCGCTCCATCGCCATGGTCAGGGAGTCCGCCAGCGCCTGCATGCCGGTGACGGGCGTCTTCAGCTCGTGGGAGGCGTTGGCGACGAAGTCGCGGCGCATGTGCTCGACCCGGCGGATGTCGGTCAGGTCGGTCACGACGATCGCGACCTCGTTGACCGCGATGCGGCTGAGGTTGGCCTCCAGCTCGCGCCCGTTGCGGGTGACGGAGACGTCGACGACCCGGTCGGTCTCCAGCACCTCCCTGACGGCCTCGGCCAGGCCGGCCACCCCGAGGGCCCGCATCGGGGTCAGGTCGACGAGGTCCTCGGGGAGGGCGAAGGTGTCGCGGGCCGCGGGGTTGGCGTAGGCCAGCACACCGTCGGTGAACAACATCACCGACGCGGGGATGGCGTCGAGCACGCGCTGCACCCGTTCGCGTTCGTCGCGGAGGGACTCGAAGCGGTCGCGCAGCACCGTTGCCACGTCGTTGAGCGCCTGGACCAGCCGCTGCCACTCGCGCCCGCCCTCGGCGGTGAGGGTCTGCGGCTGCTCGACGTCGGAGGCGAACTTCACCACCTGGTCGGCCACGCCCCGGAGGCGTTCCTCGGAGATCCGCAGCAGCAGGGCGTCCAGCCCCAGGCCCGCCAGGCCGAGCAGCGGGACGACCCACCACATGGCCGAGCGACCGGCCGCCCCGACGAGGGCAGCCAGCATCATCGCCAGCGGCAGCAGGTAACGGGTGCGGCGCAGCATGCCGCTATCGTCCCCCGCGCCGTGCGGTCAGTCGGTGAACTTGTACCCGACCCCTCGGACGGTGACGATCAGCTCGGGGTTGCGCGGGTCGTGTTCGATGCGTCCGCGGATGCGCTTGATGTGCACGTCGAGGGTCTTGGTGTCCCCCACGTAGTCGGCGCCCCAGACCCGGTCGATGATGAGGTCGCGGGTCATGACGCGGCCGGCGTTGCGGACCAGCAGCTCGAGGAGCGCGAACTCCTTGGGCGGCAGGTCGACCAGCTCGCCCCGGACCGACACCTCGTGGCGCTCGGGGTCGATGCGGACGGCCTGGACCTCCAGCGGCGCGCCCATGTCGGGCAGGTCCCAGTCGGCGCCGCGCCGCAGGACGGCACGCACCCGTGCAGCCACCTCACGCATCGAGAACGGCTTGGTGACGTAGTCGTCGGCCCCCAGCTCGAGGCCGACCACCTTGTCGATCTCGGAGTCCTTGGCCGTCAGCATGATGATCGGCACGGCCGACGTGCTGCGCAGCTGCTTGCAGACCTCGGTGCCGGGCATGCCGGGCAGCATCAGGTCGAGCAGGACCAGGTCGGGGCGCTCTCGGTCGAACATCTCCATGGAGGCCTTGCCGTCCATGGCAGACACCACCTCGAAGCCTTCGGCCGACAGGCCGTACTCCAACGCATCGACGATTGCGGGTTCGTCTTCGACCACCATGATCTTGGGCATCGTCCCGCGAGGGTAGGCGCCGTGGCGCGGTTCGAGCTTGTTCGCAGCCCGCTGGTCAGGCGATTTCATGGGCGGTTCATGTTCCTGTCCAACCGTGTTCAGCGTGGGCGCCAGCCTGCCGGTCGAGACTCGGTCGTGCAAGATCGGGGTATGACCATCCCCGACCACCCCGCGCAGCCCGACGAGGGCCCCCGCGCAGAACAGAGCGTCGAGGAGAGGACCATCCGCGCCATGGGCATGCTGCGAGTCGACTACCACGTCGCGTTGCTGCACGTGGAGGACGACCTGCTCCGCCTCGGCCGAGCCGTCGAAGCGGCCGTCGTGCCCGCCACCGACGCCCTGCTGCAGGGTGACGTCGAGGAAGCCCAGCGGATCATCAGCCGCGACGACGCCATCGACCTGGGCACCCACGAGGCCGAGGACGTGGTGCACGGCCTGATCACCCGCCAGGCACCGATCGCCGACGAGCTGCGCCTGCTCCTGAGCCTCCTCTCCCTCGCCCGCAGCGTCGAACGCATCGGCGACTACACCGTGAACATCGCCAAGCTGACCCGAGGACTGCGCGGGTGGGGTCCCGACGACCTGACCGCACAGGTCCGCGAGATGGCGCTGGCCGCCGAACGCGCGGTCCGGACGGCGCTGGACCTGTTCAGCCGTCGGGACCCGCGTGGGGTCGAGCAGATGGCCGAGGTCGAGGACCGGCTCGACCGCCTGCGGGACGGGCTGATCGGGCGACTGATGACCCACGCCGCCGAGGGAACGGGGGCCACGGAATGGGCGATCATGATGATCCAGGTCGCCCGTCACCTGGAGCGGATCGGCGACCACGGGGTCGGGATCGCCGAGAAGGGCCAGTGGATCACCACCGGCGAACGCCGCCCGCCCCGCGCCGCTCGCGGCTAGGGCCAGCCCTTACCGACGCATCGCCTGGACCAGCCGGTCCAGCTCCTCCAGGGTGTTGAAGAAGTGGGCGCCGACACGGATGCCGCCACCGGGGCGGTAGTCGACGACGATGCCCTCCGCGATGAGGCGTTCGGCTGCCGCCGCGGTGCGATCCCCGAGGGAGAGGGTGACGCCGCCGGCCCGGTGTTCGACGGTGAGGGGGGAGTTGACGGTGAACCCGTGACCCCGCGCGGCCGCGACCAGGTGGCTGGTCAGCACCTCGTGGGTGGCGCGGATCCGGTCGGTACCGACCTCGGCGATGATCTCGTACCCCGCCCGCGCGCTGTACAGCGACGGGATCGACGGCGTGCCGCCCATCCAGCCGAGCGCCCCCGGTCCGGGGCGCCACTCGTTGGAGAACCCGAACGGGTCGTCGTGGCCCAGCCAGCCGACCGCCCACGGGCGCCAGCGCTCGCGCACCCCCGGGTTGACGTACATGTAGCCCACCCCGGGGCCGCCGCACAGCCACTTCACGCTGCCGCCGACGTAGAAGTCACAACCCAGCGACATGACGTCCACCGGCATGTGGCCCATCGCGTGATAGCCGTCGACCACGACGACCGCGCCCATCTCGTGTGCCTTCGCGATGATCTTCTTCACGTCGACGATGGCGCTGGTCCGGAAGATGACGTGGCTGACCACGACCAGCGCCGTGCGGTCGTCGATGTTGGCGCAGAACCGGTCGGCGTCGATGCCGATGGCCCCGTCGGGTTCGTCGACCACGTGTACCCGCGAACGGCGGTGCTGCTCGAGCAGGTGGTGGTGGCTCGGCCAGTCGATCTCGGAGATGACGACGGTGTCGCGGGCACCCCAGTCGATGCCGCTCACCACGATGGCCATCAACGACGCGACGTTCTGGTGGACCGTGACGGTGCCCTGTGGCGCCCCCATGAGGGACCCGAGCAGGTCGGCGACCCGCCGGACCTCGGGCAGCCACGTGGTGCGCCACGCCTCCACGCCCTCCGTGGCCCACGCGTCGGTGAACGCCTGCAGTGACGCGGGCACCGTGTCGGGCATCGCGCCCAGGGAGTTGTTGATCAGGTACGTCTGCGTCGACAGGATCGGGAACCGCTCGCGCCAGCTCGCGACCTCGGCGTCGGTCAGGGGGGTAGCCACCATGCGCGGAACGATACGAGAACCCGCCCATCGGTGTCGGCACCCCGGCGCTGTTGTTCGTCGGGCCGTGTCGCCGATGGGCCGTGTCGTTTGCTCGGGGCCCGTCGCCGCATGGCACAGTCCCCCGTCATGGCACGACCCCAGCTCTCCCCCGGCGTGTACTGGCCCAAGGACCGCTCGACCACGACCGCCGACGGCGCGACGATTCGATGGACGACGCTGTCCGACCGGGGCGGCAACGACCGCCCGACCGTGGCGTTGCTGTCGGGGTTCCTCTGCGCCGACACCTGGTGGCACGACATGGCCCCGGCCCTGTCGGACGCCGGCTACCGGGTGCTGCTGCTGCACTACCGGGGCATCGCCACGTCCGGTCTGCCGCGAACCGGCCTGGACCCCCGGGGCCTGTCGGTCGAGCGGTTCGCCGAGGACGTGCTCGACGTGCTGCACGCCGCGGGGGTGGCCGAGGTCTCGCTGGTCGGGCACTCCATGGGCGGGCAGGTCATGGTCGAGGTGGCCCGCCGCATCCCCGGTCGCATCCGCTCGATGGTCGGGGTGACCGCCGCCGACCGGTCCCCGTTCCGCGACCTGTACGGCGCGGGCTGGCTGGCCCATCCGCTGGTCAGCACCGTCCTGCGCGGCCTGCGGCTGCTGCGCGAACCGATGGGCACCGCCGTGTACCGCACCGTCTGGCGCACGTTGCCGTTCGTGCCGCTCGCGCGGGCGAGCACGGCGTTCGGGCCGTTGACCCCGGCCGACGTGCTGCGCTCCTACACCGATCACGCGGCGCAGCTGAGCGGGGCGTACTTCACCTCCGTCCTGCATGCCATGCACCGCCACGATCCCGGTGACCTGCTGCGGGCCCTGCACCAGCCGACCCTGCTCGTCTCGGGATCACACGATCCGTTCACGCCGCTGGCCACCGCCGAGCGCATGGCTGACCACCTGCCGGCCGCGGACCTCGTCGTCATCCCCGAGACCACCCACGGGGCGATCCTCGAAGCCTCCACGGAGGTCAACCGGGCGGTGCTGCGCCACCTGCAGCACCACCACCCCGCAGACCCCCGCTCCTGAGGTCGAGCGCTGCGCCCGATGGTTCAGTGGCGCGCGACGGCTGCCCGCTGGAGGACGTCGTGGGTGGCCGAGGAGGGGTCGCCCTGCTCACGGCGCCACCGCCCTGCGGGATCGAGGATCCACGCCGATGACTCGTCGGCCAGCAGCACGTCGAGGATCTCCTGCAGCCGCGCACGGTTGCCCGGGTCGGTGATCGGGACGATCGCCTCGACCCGCCGGTCGAGGTTGCGCGACATCATGTCGGCCGACCCGATCAGGTAGTCCACGCCCCGGTCGGGTGTGCCGAACCGGAAGATGCGGGAGTGCTCGAGGAACCGGCCGATAACCGACCGCACCCGGATGCGTTCGCTCAGGCCCGGGATGCCCGGCAGGACCGCACACATCGACCGCACGACGAGGTCGACCTCGACCCCGGCCCCCGATGCCTCGTAGAGGGCGTCGATGATCTCCCGGTCGACCAGGTTGTTGCACTTGATGACGATACGGCCCTCGGGGCCCGCGTCGACCTCGCGACGGATGCGCTGCAGGAGGCCCTCGCGCATGGTCCGGGGCGCCACCAGGAGCGTGTCGTAGGCGTCGGTGGCGGAGTAGCCGGTCAGCATGTTGAACAGGTGCGACAGGTCCCCGCCGACGTCCGGCCGGGTGGTGAACACGCCGAGGTCCTCGTAGATGCCCGCCGTCGCCGGGTTGTAGTTGCCGGTGCCGATGTGGGCGTACCGACGCAGCCGCCCGTTCTCCTCCCTCACCACGAGGCAGGTCTTGGTGTGGGTCTTCAGGCCGATCAGGCCGTAGACGACGTGCACGCCCGCGGACTCGAGGTTCCGGGCCCGACGGATGTTGGCTTCCTCGTCGAACCGTGCCTTGAGCTCGACCAGGGCGACGGTCTGCTTGCCGGCTTCGGCAGCCCTGATCAGCGCGGCCACGATCGGGCTGTCGATCCCGGTCGTGCGGTAGATCGTGAGCTTGATCGCCACGACCTTCGGATCGTCGGCGGCCCGCTCGATGAAGGCCTGCGTGGTGTGCTCGAACGACTCGTAGGGGTGGTGCACGAGGATGTCGCCGGCGCGGATCCGCGACCACATCTCCTCCCCCCGGCCGATCGAGGCGGGGACGCGGGGCGTCCACTTGGCGTCCTTCAGGTCGGGACGGTCCAGGCCGTAGAGCTGCCACAGGCCACCGTGGTCGAGCAGGCCGTCGATCCTGACCACGGCGGCCTCGTCGACGTCCATCTCGGCCATGAACGGGGCCAGCAGGTCCTCGTGGCAGTCCGCCGCGACCTCGATGCGCACGACCTTGCCGAAGCGACGCTCCAGCAGGCCCGACTCGATGGTCTCCAGCAGGTCCTCGGCCTCCTCCTCCGCGAAGGCGCCGTGGGCATGGCGGGTGACCCGGAACATGCCGTGCTCGAGGACCTCCACTGAGGGGAACAGCCGCGGCAGGTGGGCGGCGATGACCTGCTCGGTGGGGACGAACCGCAGGTGGCCGTCCGGTTCGGGCGGGAGCGCCACGAAGCGGGGCAGCTGGTGGGGGATCTTGACCCGTGCCAGCGACGTGCCGCCGTCGGCCAGCCGGAGACGGACCGCCAGGTTCATCGACAGGGTGGAGATGTGCGGGAACGGGCGGCCGGGGTCGATCGCCAGCGGGGTGAGGATCGGGTACATCCGTTCCTCGAACACCGCGGTGCAGTGGGCCCGTGCCTCCTCGTCGAGGGAGGTGTGGTCGACCAGCGCGATGCCCTCCTTCTCCAGCTCCGGGGTCAGGACCTCCTCGAGGATCCGTCCCTGGCGGCGGGCCACGTCGCCGAGGATCGCCCGGATGGCCGCGAGCTGCCCGGCGGCGCTGAGCCACCCACGTGCGTCCTCGCCCAGGTCGGCGTCCTGTCGGATCAGGTCGAGGCGCTTCTGGACCCACTCGTCGGTGTTGCCGGAGTGGATGGCGCAGAACTTCACGCGCTCCAGCAGCGGCTGCGCCGGATCCAGGGCGAGGGCGAGGACACGGGCGTTGAAGGCCAGCTGTGTCAGCTCACGGTCGCCGTAGCGGGCCCCCTCGGGCGCAGGCGGGAACGGGGCAAGCGGATCGAGGTGGTCGTGCACACCCGCAGCCTGACACACCCCGGTGAACGGCGGGTGTCCGTCAGCGCCCCACCCCTCAAACCCCCTCGGCGCCCAGCTCCCGGAGCTTCTCCACCGTGTGGATCGCGCGGATGTAGCGGACGGTGCCGGACTTGCCGCGCATGCACAACGAGTCGGTGGTCACGCCGGACCCGGTGTAGTCCACGCCGGGGACCAGGTCGCCGGTCGTGACACCGGTGCAGACGAAGAAGGTGTCCTGGCTGGAGACCAGGCGCTCGGTGGTCAGGACCTCGTCGAGGTCGTAGCCCTGCTCGTTGGCGGCCGCGGTCTCCTCGTCGTTGCGGGCCCACAGTCGGCCGAGCATCTCGCCACCCAGCGCACGGATGGCGCAGGCGGTCGTGACACCCTCGGGTGTGCCGCCGATGCCGATCAGCACGTCGACGGCCTTGTCGGGCATCGCCGCGAGCAGTCCGCCGGCCACGTCGCCGTCCATGATCAGCCGCAGGCGCGCGCCGGCGTCCCGGACGTCCTGGGCCATCTCGGCGTGCCGGTCGCGGTCCAGCATCATCACCGTCAGGTCGTTGACGGCCTTGCCCTTGGCCTTGGCGATCCGGGCCAGGTTGTCCTTGATCGGCGCGTCGATGTCGACCGCGCCCTTGGCCTCGGCACCGACGATCCACTTGTTCATGTAGACCATGGGCCCCGGGTTGAACATGGTGCCCCGGGGCGCCATCGCGAGGACCGCCAGCGACCCCGGTCGACCCTGCGCCAGCAGCCGCGTGCCGTCGATGGGGTCCACGGCGATGTCGGTCTGGGGACCGTTGCCGGACCCGACCTCCTCGCCGTTGAACAGCATCGGCGCCTCGTCCTTCTCGCCCTCGCCGATGACCACGACGCCGTCCATGTCGACGGTGTCCAGCAGCTGGCGCATCGCGTCGACGGCGGCCTGATCGCCGGCCTCCTTGTTGTTGCGGCCCATCCAGCGGCCGGCGGCGATGGCTGCCGCCTCGGTGGCGCGGACGAGTTCGAGGGCAAGGTTGCGATCCGGCTTGGTGGTCATGACGGCAGGCTACCCAACTCCTGCGCCGATCCCGAGTGCCCCGCTGGCCCAGGGCGGCCGGCTAGCGGTGTTTCCAAGCGACCGCCGACCAGCCCGACGTCGTCTTCGGGTTGGGGGCGGTCAGCGCGGTGAAGTCCCCGCCGGCCTCGGCCAGGGCGTGCAGCGCGTCGTTCTCCGCGGCGACCCGGTCACCGAGGCCCGAGAACCGATCGAACTGGGCCTTGAGGTAGGTGATGGCGTGGGGGTGGTTGCCCGCGATCGCGGTTGCCACGTCCACCGCCGCCTCCAGCGGATCGGTGTCGACCAGCCGCTGGACCAATCCGATCCGGTGGGCCTCGGCCGCGTCGATCATCCGTGAGGTCAGCACCAGGTCCTTGGCGGTGCCCAGTCCCACGAGGCCGACCAGCTTGGCGGGGCCGACGGGGAAGCCCAGCGATGCGCCGGGGAACCGGAACCGTGCCGTGGCGTCGGCCACACGGATGTCGCAGGCGGCCGCCACCTCCACTCCCCCGCCCACGCACGACCCGGTGATGCCGGCCACGGTGGCCTTCGGACTGGTCGCGACGGCCTCGTAGACCATCCCGAACAGCTCCATGCGGCGGACCTGTCCGGCCCGGTCCATGGCCTCCTTGAGGTCGGCACCCCCGGAGAAGTGCCCGGCGGCGCCGGTCAGGACGATCGCGGCGACGTCGTCGTCCTCACGCGCGTCGGTGACCGCATCGAGCAGCTGTCCGAGCAGCGCGGTGCTCATGGCGTTGCGGGCGTCCGGCCGGTCGAGCTCCAGCACGCGGACGACCCGGTCGGGCACCTTCTCGGCGGAGGCGGCGGCGATGGGACGGTCGGTGGCGTTGACGAGCGGCATGGAGGAGGAGGCTACGGCCTCCTCGCCGACAGGTCAGACCCGCACGGGGCCGGGCAGCCGGACCACCGTCGTCCAGTACTGCCGGAGGGCGTCGGTCAGGCGGTCGTACTCCGAGACGTCCGACGGCTTGACGATGTAGCTGCTTGCGTGGCCGCGGTAGGACGAGGCAATGTCGGCCGGTGCGTCGGAGGTGCTGAGGACGATCACCGGCACCTCGACCAACACGTCGCTGCCCTTGATGTAGTCCAGTAGCTCCAGCCCGCCGATGTAGGGCAGGTTCAGGTCGAGGAGGATCAGGTCGGGACGCGGGCCCTCGGCCCGCTCGACCGCCCGCAGGAGCTCCAGGGCCGCCTGGCCATCGGTCGCGACGAGGAGCTCGGCGTCGAAGCCGACGTCCTGCATGGACTCGTCGATGAAGACGACGTCGGCGCGACTGTCGTCGACGAGCAGGACCCTGAACTGGTGTTCGACGGTCATACCGGCGGCTCCTGGAGGGTGAAGGTGATCCGGGTCCCGACGTCGACACCCCGTTCGACGTCGATGACACCACCGAGCAGCTCCACGCAGCGACGACAGATCGCCAGGCCGATCCCGGTGCTGTCGCTTCGTGTCGAGCCGAGCCGCTCGAACATGTCGAAGGCACGGTCGGCGAAGCGGTCGTCGATGCCGATGCCGTTGTCGGCCACGGTGCAGGTCCACGTGGCGCCCACGCGTGCGGCGGTGATGGTCACGACGGGGGGCCGGTCGGGGTGGCCGTAGCGGACGGCGTTGGAGACGAGGTTCTGCACGACCCGACGCACCAGCGCGGCGTCGGTGGCCACGACCAGCCCGGTGCGGCACTCGATCCGCGCGCCTGCCTCGGCGATCGTGGTGCCCATGGTGGCCACGACGTCGGCCACGAGGTCGTCGAGGTCGACGAGCTCGATGTCCAGCGCCGAGCGACCGACCCGCGAGTACTCCAGCAGGGCCTGGATCATCGCCCGCATGCGGGTGGTGCCGTCCGTCACGAACCCGAGGTACTGCTGGCCGCGTTCGTCGAGGACGTCGCCGTACCTGGTCTGCAGCCGGTCGACGAACATCGACACGTGTCGCAGCGGTTCCTGCAGGTCATGGGACGCGAGGTAGGCGAACTGCTCCAGCTCGGCGTTGGTGCGTTCCAGCTCTGCGGTTCGTTCGACGATGCGCTGCTCGAGCTCGGCGTTCAGCTGCGACAGCTCGCGGCGGGCGTCGGCCAGCTCGGTGATGTCGCGCACGGAGACCGCCAGCTCGTCGTGCTCGAGCCGCGAGAACCGCACGTGGAAGGTCCGGTTCCGACCGTCCACCTCCATCAGGTGCTCGAAGGACACGGGGTGTGCGGACGTGCGTGCGGCGACGCGCGCGGCGTCGGCGCGTTGGAGGACGTTGGCGGGCAGCAGCTCCGACATCGGTCGACCGATGTCGGTGTCGCTGAGCCGGGCCGGTCCGCCACCACCCTGGTGGAAGCCGAGGAGGGTGCCGTCGCCGGCCACACGGAAGTGCATGTCGGGGAAGGCCGCCAGGATCATCTGGATCTCCCGGGTGGCCTCGGCCACCTCCTGCGCGGCAGCCCGGGTTCGCCTGCGCGACCGTTCCATCGTCGCCGCGGCAAGGGCCACGACGAGCGAGACGAGGCTCCCGATGCTCCAGACGGCCGACGGCGAGGTCCCGCTGGCGCGGGCGCCGGGGGCGAGCACGGTCCGGACCGCCCACACACGGTCGGCCGCCGCGACCTCGACCTCGTGCATCGGACCGTCGACCCCGCCGTCCGCCGCCGCATCGGCGACGACGACCCGGTTCTCGGCGTCCGCACCCGCGGTGCTCCCGGAGACATCGGTCACCGTCACGAGTACATCGGGTTCGCCGTCGAGGGCAGGGCCGAGGAGGTCCTCGATCCGGATCACGACGACGGCCACGCCGACGAACGCCCGCCGACGCGCCTCGACGGTCGGCGGGACCGCCTCGGTGTCGTAGACCGGCACGTCGACGATGACCGCCCGTCCGCCCTGGACCAGGTCCAGCGGGGCGGTGATGGACGGCATGCCGGACTCCCCCGCTGCGACCGTCACCTCGCTGCGCCCCGGGACGAGGAGGAGGTCCAGGCCGTAGGCGGCCTCGTTGCCCTCGACGGGATGGACGTAGTCGATGAGGTAGTGCTGCTCGGCGTCGTCCAGCCGGAGGTCCAGCTCGGGGTACCCCAGGTCGGCACGGGTGGGATCGTCCGTCCGGGTGGCGAGGAACTCCCCGACCGACTCGGCGGGCACCACGCGGGTGAACTCGACCGCGGCGGCGCTGGCGAAGAGCGCCTCGGCGGTGTGCAGGTCGAGGCGTCGATGGAACGACGCGACGTCCATGGGCCAGTCGAGCATCATCTCGTTGCGCAGCGCCTGGAGGCTCGACACCTCCGCACCCATGCGGTGCTCGACCTCCTGCGCGACACGTGCGGCCGCGGCCGCGACCCGCTCGTCGTCGTCGCGGTGTCGGTCGGCGCCGACCGCGCCGGCAAGGAGGGCGGTCAGCAGCAGCCCGAAGGCCAGCACACCCACGAGGATGGCCGCGCACGCTGGCCAGGGTCGGTCCGGGCCGGATCCGGACGATCGAGAACCCGACCCCGGAACCGCCCCCCGTGACCCCGGTGCCCCCTCGACACCAGTGTCGGACCTGGAGGCGACGTCGACCGCGCTCACGACCGCAGCATCCCCTGCGTCGACCTGGCGACCCGCCGCGCGGCCTTGTCGCGGTACATGTCGAGGTCGGCGACCCGCAGCAGGTGCTCGAGGTCCATCTCGCGGTCGCCGCAGGGCCGATGGGCCGCACCGATGCTGACCCCGAAGTCCCGTGGGACCAGTCCACGATCCCCGAGCCCGTCGACGGCGTCGCGGACCCGTTCGACGATGGAGGCCCCTGCCGCCGGCTGGTCGCCGACCACGAGGAGCGCGAACTCGTCGCCACCCACCCGGGCGGCGATGTCGACGTCCCGACAGCAGCTCGACAGGACCTCACCGACCGCACGGAGCACCTGATCGCCGTAGGCATGGCCATGGGCGTCGTTGATGGCCTTGAACGCATCGAGGTCCAGGTACAGCAGCGTCACCGGCGACCCCGTGCGGTCGGCATGCCGGAGGTGCTGTCGACCGAGGAAGTCCAGGCCGCGTCGGTTGTGCAGGCCCGTGACCGGGTCCTCGAGGGCCAGGGACTCGACCTCCACCAGCAGCCGGTGGCGCTCGATGGCGTGCTGGACCGCGCGCAGCAACCACGGCGAGTCCATCATCTGCTTGGGCAGGAACTCCTGCGCGCGCTCGGCGAGCGCCGTCGAGGCCGTGTCCGCATCGTCGTTGCCGGTCAGGATCACGATCGGGGTGTCTGGTGCGGCCAGGGCGAGCTCGCGGAAGCCCGGCAGCCCCTGGGCGTCGGGCAACCCCATGTCGTAGATCACCGCATCGAAGGCCGTCTGCTCGAGGGACGCCACTGCCTGGCCGAGGCTCGGCACACGGTCCACACGGACGTCGATCGGCGCCGCCTCGGTCAGCCGTTCATGGACGACGACGGCGTCGGCGTCACTGTCCTCGACGACGAGGACGTGCAGATGGCGTCGATGCATGCCACCACGATCGGCCTGCCCGAGGCGAAGCTGAGACGCCGCGACGGGGAGATCGTCCCGGGCTGTCTCCTGCGATGCGATCCGGGGTCAGACGGCCTTCTGGCCGAACCGCCGCGCGAACCCCGGCAGCAGCCACTGCGCTTCGGCAGCGGCGGTCCGCGCCGTGGCCGTGGGCACCACGATGATCACGTCGGTGCCGTCGGCCGCCGTTCCCCACAGCCGCAGGGACATGTCGTCCCTGGCCGCTTCCGCAGCCGCGACGAGC
The DNA here is from genome assembly GCF_003073135.1 of Euzebya rosea. Classification (NCBI taxonomy): domain Bacteria; kingdom Bacillati; phylum Actinomycetota; class Nitriliruptoria; order Euzebyales; family Euzebyaceae; genus Euzebya; species Euzebya rosea. The sequence continues at coordinate 68,491 of NZ_PGDQ01000010.1, read as the reverse complement.
AGCGGGAGGGCGGGGAGGTGCAGGTCCAGGGGACCCGCGGAGGTCGGGACCGACAGGCCGACCCCACCGTTGGGGTCCGCGGACACCGTCCCCTCGGCCAGCGGGTGCCCGACAACCCGGGCGTCGAGGGCCAGTCCACCCCGACGAGGAGTGACCCGGACGGGGCGGGTCGGGACCGGATCGGCCTCCGGCACGCCCCGGTCGACGACCGTGCAGAGGATCTGCAGGCGCGCAGCCGCGTGCTGGTGCAGCAGCCGGACCGGCCCCTCCGCGAGGTGGATGCAGGCCATGCCCTTGGCTGCGCGGATGCGGGTCCGACCGCTGGCCCACGATCCGGCGGTGTTGAGGTGCGTGGCGACGGTCGCCAGCTCCCCGGAGGGGATGGTGCCGAAGCGAGCGTGCCAGCCGGTGTCGAGGCCACCCTCGAGGATGCCGAGGTGGATCTCGCCGTCCCGGTGGACGGCCCACATCCCCTCGTCGAGACGCGCGTGCACAACAACCCTTCCTGCTTCGGCTCGGCACGACGTGGCGGGTACGTCGGGCCCGGCGCGTCGGTGGCGCCTCCACTGGGGGTTCGCCGCCGACCCCGGCGGTTCCTGCTCGGGTCGTGGCTGTTCGTCCCGTGTTCCCCGAACGGCCATCCATCGGACGGATCCGTGGGCTCAGACGAGTTCGAGCTGGGGACGCTTGGGCGGCTGTCCGGCGATGAGGGTGTCGCGCGCCACGCGCTTGGTGACGAAGCGTGGGGCGACGACCGCGGTGCGGTACAGGCGGTAGAGGCGTTCTGCCCGCGGACGCCGGGCGAGGTAGCTGGGGTCCGGTTGCGGGACGTCCAGCGCCCGGGCGAACCGTCGGGCGAAGCGCAGGTGGCCGAGGGGCGAGGGGTGGACCCGGTCCAGGGCCAGCTCCTCGGCGGTCATCGGCAGGTCGTCCTCGAGGTCGACCAGGACCAGGTCCTGGGCCCGGGCCGCGGCACGGGCGGATTCGTTGAGCACTCGCACGCGGCCTCGCCACAGGCGCGCCACCGCGCTGAGGTGCCCGAGGTCGGGCAGTGTGCACGTGACGATCGTCGCGTCGGGCAGCGCACGACGGAGGTCCTCGAACAGGGCGAGGACCTCGTCGTGCACGCGACGGCGGGGGAACGCGAGCGCGATGACGTCGTTGATGCCGGCGACGGCCGTGACGAGGTCGGGGGCCATCGCCGCCGCCTGTGGTGCCTGGTCCCGTCGGATCTCGTGGGCTCGCACGCTCGGACGGGCAAGGTTGGCGTACACGACGTCGGGAACGGTTGCCCGCAGCCCGTGGGCGACCATGTCGGCGAAGCCACGAAGCTCGCCGTTGGGATAGGCGTCGCCCTTTCCTTCGGTCAGGGAGTCACCGAGGGCGACGAATCTGCGGTAGCTCATCGGGACGGAAGTATGGCACCACGCCTGGAGGAGGTGGATTGATTGATCGGTCGATCAACCACCGGTACCCTTCATCTCGGACACCTCACGTCACCCCCGGGCAGGCCGGTCGCGGTCGCCCCGATGCGCCTCGTTCGCGGGGTTTCGTGGGGCCCCTGCCCCCCGATGTCACACCCATGGTGTTCCATGTGATCAGAACACACGTTCACCACAGGAGACACCAGACATGCACGCTTCCCCCATCGAATCGACCGCCTCCGTTCACGACCTGGCCACCGGCCACACGCCCCTGACGCAGTCCTCGGACCTCGGGTCGCTCCTGACGGTCACCGAGGTCGCGGACTACCTGCGGGTCTCGGAGATGACGGTCTACCGCTTGATCAGCAGCCGGCGCATCGGCGCCAGCAAGATCGGGCGCTCGTGGCGTATCCCGGTCGCCGACGTCAAGGCCTACGTCGAGCAGCAGCACGTCCCGCGGGCGAGCTGACCGCCAGCTGCCCGTGCGTCGACTCCAGGCGATCGCATGGTCGAGCTCGGGGGATCAGCCGTAGCCGATGAACCCGGTGTCCAGGTCCTCGCCGCTGACGGCGATGACCTTCTCGTCCGGAGCCGACGGGAGGACGGTGGCCAGGTAGCTCTCGACCGCGAGCTCCATGCCGACGTCCCGCCCTGCCTCCTCCGACAGGATCCACTTGTGTCGGAGGATCTCGATGAAGACCTCGACCGGTTCCAGCTTGCCCTGAAGGGTGTCGGGGATGGCCTGGACCGTCGGCTCGAAGACCTCGGTCAGCCAGCGGAACGCCGCGGCGCTGGTGGGCAGCTGGTGCCCAGTCGTGGACTCCACCCACGACCGGTAGCTGGCGAGGTCGTTGAGCAACGCCCGCGCCTGCCCCTCCTGGGCACGGATGCCGGTCAGGTCGGTCAGCCGCCTGGAGTGGTGGCCCTGCTCGGTGACGGACGTGCGCAGCCGCAGCTTCCCGCGTTCGCCGCCCTCCAGCGGGACGACCTCGACCTCGTCGACGTGGAAGCCCAGCTCGTTGAGGCGACGGATCCGTTCGTCGATCAGGTACCGCTCGTCGGTGCCCACGACCTCGTCGCGGGTCAGCTCCTCCCACAGCGCGTCGTACCGCGTCCGCAGGCCTTCGGCGGTCTCCAGCGGGTCGAGCCCCTCCTCGACCCCGAGCTCGGCCTGCACGTCCATGAGTCCACCGGCGATGTTCGTCTCGGCGATCTCGAGGTCGACCAGCCGCTGGCCGTCGGACAACGAGGCGTGTCGCTCGCCGGTCTCCATGTCCACGACGTAGGCCGCCAGCGCCCCCGCATCCCGCTTCAGCAACGTGTTGTTGAGCGAGCAGTCGCCCCAGAAGTACCCGGCGAGGTGCATGCGGACCATGAGCAGCGAGAGTGCGTCGAGCAGCCGCTCGCCGACTGCCCGCCCCTGGATGCGGCCCTCTTCCTCCTCCTGGCCCCAGCGGGTCAGGAACAGGTGGCGATACGGCAGGCTGTAGTCGAGGTAGCGGGTCACCAGGATGTCGTCGAGGTCGTCGCGCTGGACGACCCCGATCACGTCGACGACCGGCAGGCCGTCCGCAGCCATCTCGCGCAGCAGGCGGTACTCGCGCCGGGCGATGTCGCCGGGCAGCTCCTTGAGGGCGTAGATCCCCTCGCCGACGACCAGGAACCGCACGACGTGCCGGTGGGTCCCACGGGCGACCTCCACGAAGGACCGTTGGTCCCACGACTCCAGCGGCAGCGTCCACGGCTGCGTCAGCAGGAACGGTTCGCTCCGGCGGGCGAGCAGGCGCCAGCTGCGTGCAGTCATGACCTCCCGAGCCTAGCGGAACGGCCGGTGAACCTGCGGCCCCTGTCACGGTGGGCTAACGTGCCCGTCATCATGAGTCGCGACGTGCCAGACGACCCGTTCGCCGCGCTTGAGGGCGAGCCGCCGCAGGGGCGCCCGCTGCTGCAGGAAGCGATGGACGAGTGCGATCGGCGCCTGAAGGCGGTCGCCGACCTGGTCTCCGACGCGATCGGCCCGATGACCGAGGCGTTCCTGTCCGGCGACACGCTGACCGCGCAGAAGCTCGTGGCCGCGGACCGCGAGATCGACGTCCGCTGTCAGGAGCTGGAGGAGATGGGCTTCGTGCTGATCGCCCGCCAGGGCCCGGTGGCGCGTGACCTCCGTCGGGTCATCGCCATCCTGCGCTGCGTCAACGACGTCCTGCGGTCCGGTGACCTGCTGCGCCATGTCGGCGAGTCGTTGCGCTGGATCCATCCGCCGTCGCTGAACCCCAAGCTGCGCGAGACCGTGCAGCAGCTGGGCACGATCAGCCAGCAGCTGTTCGAGGGCGGGGTCGAGGCCTGGATGTCACAGGATGCCCTGGCCGCCAACGAGCTCGAGGACGCCGACGACCAGGTCGACCTGCTGCAGAAGGTGCTGCTGACCGACCTGTACACCGGTGAGCAGTCCGTCGAGGAGGCCGTCAGCCTGGCGCTGATCGCCCGGTACTACGAGCGCATCGCCGACCACGGCGTGGAGATCGCCCGGCAGGTGTCCTTCGTCGTCACGGGCGACCGCGTCTGAGGCGAGACCGGCAGCCGCAGCCAGAAGTGGTTGCCGTCGACGCTGGTCCGCAGCCCCAGCTGGCCGCCGTGGGCGGTCATCAGGGACCGGCACACGTACAGCCCGAGGCCGACCCCGTCGCCGGTCGTCCTGCCGCGCTGGAACGGCTCGAACAGTCGCTGGACGTCGACTGCGTCGATCGGGTCGCCCGGTGAGGAGATGGTGACGACCGCGTCGTCGCCGTCCCGTCGCACGGTGACCGTCGCGCGTCCCGCCCCGTGCACACGGGCGTTCTCCAGCAGGTTGTCGACGATCTGTCCGAACCGGTCGACGTCGATGTCCACCCTCGCGTCGTCGTCGACGACCAGCACGGGGCGCCCGACCGACCTGGCCCCCACGATCGCGGCTACCGTCGCGGCCAGGGACTGGGTGGTCGGGAACAGCCGGAGTCGGCCGAGCGCCACCGCGGTGGCATCCACCGCGTCGTCGGACAGCCGCTGCAGCCGGTCGACCTGGGCCACGATCCCGGCGGCCGCCCGGGGGATCAGGTCGGTGTCGACCTCGTCGGCGAGCAGCTCGGCCCACCCCCGGATCATCTGCAGCGGCGACCGCAGCTCGTGGGCGACGACCCCGAGGTGGCGATCGCGCTGCACGACCGCCTCGGCGGTGGACTCGCCCGCCAGGCCCTGCCGTCCACCGGTGACGAACACCTCGACCCAGCCGTCGAGCACCTCACGGGCGACGCCGTTGCGCTGCGCGACCAGCTCAGCGCTGACGCCCGCCAGCACCGCCAGGACCGCGGTCGCCCTGGTGTCGGCGGTCACGGGCGACGATGCTGACTGCACATCCGGATGGCCTGTCGCTTCGTCTACCCGGTGCACCGCAACCCTTCGGTTTCGTCGACACCTCGATCCCGTCCACGTCGAGGTGCGTCGAGAGAAGGATCGTACGCATCGGCCGGCTGCACCATGATCCGTTCGAGGGGTTCCACATCGTCATAGTGGGCTAGTCCCTCCCCGCGGTCGTCGGCATCGGGCTCAGAACGACATCGCGGCCAGCTCGGCCAGCGGCGACCTGACCCCCTTGGCCATGGTGACGTGGCCGAACAGCTCGGTGCCCTTCAGCTTCTCGATGAGCGCGGCCATGCCGCCGTGGGGCGAGATGTAGGGGTTGTCGACCTGCGACAGGTCCCCGCAGAACACCACCTTGGATCCCAGCGCCATCCTCGTCAGGATGACCTTCAGGGTCGGCAGCTCCAGGTTCTGCGCCTCGTCGACGATCACGAACTCGTCGGTGATCGAGCGGCCGCGGAGGTACGTGATCGCCGCCATCTCCAGCTGACCGCGGTCCAGCAGCGCGTCGACCATGCGCTGGACGTGCCCCTGGCCGTGGAAGGGGCTGTCGGAGTCCTTGCGGAACAGGCTGTAGAGGTTGTCGTGGACCGCCGCCATCCACGGCGACAGCTTGTCGTCGAGGTCACCGGGCAGGAACCCGACCTCCTGGCGACCGACCGCGACCAGGGGGCGGTAGACGCTCAGCCGTCGGTAGGTGGACCGCTCCACGACCTGCTCGAGGCCGGCGGCCAGGGCCAGGAAGGTCTTGCCGGTCCCCGCCATGCCCATCAGCGACACACAGGGCACGGCCGGGTCGGTCAGGAGGTCCAGCGCGAAGGTCTGCCGGACGTCGCGTGGCTGGACGCCGAAGGCTCGCGGCGACCCCGGGACGCGGGTCACGACGACCTCGTCGTCACGGATCTCGGTGACGCGCGCCAGCCCGGAGCCGGACTGGCCGGACTTCAGCACGAGGCACTGGTTGGTCCAGTGGGCGTGCGCCCGGTCCGCCAGCACCGCCTTGCCGTCGGTGTGGAAGTCCGCCATCCACGACTCGGCGACCTCGATCTCGTCGATGCCGGTGTAGTGGTGGTCGACCTGCACCTGGTCTGCGCGGTAGTCCTCGGCCGGGGCTCCCAGCTGCGCGGCCTTGATCCGGAGGGCCGCGTCCTTGGTGACCAGCGTCCCGTTGAGCGCCAGCGCCACGGCGAGGATCCGGTGGTCGGGCTTCATCGGGTCCAGGTACTTCGGCAGCGCCTGGTCGACGTGGTTGCGCTCCACCCGCAGGGTCCCGCCGCCGCTGAGGGTCACCGGTGACACGAGCCCGTCGGGGCTGCCGGTGCGCAGCTCCTCGATCTGCCGGATGGCGTGCCGGGCGTTGCGCCCCACCTCGTCCATGCGCGTCTTCTGCCGGTCCAGCTCCTCCACGACCACGAGCGGGAGCACGACCTCGTGCTCGTCGAAGCGATACATCGCCTGTGGGTCGGCCAACAGCACACACGTGTCGATGACGTAGCTGATCCGGTTGTCCATCAGGGTGGCCTCTCTGGTTGAACGGTCTGGCTGAACTCGCGAGCAGAGCTGGGCGTATGCAGTTGTGGGAGGCGGGCCGACCCGCGTGGGGTCAGTCCGGCGGTGGGTGGTAGGTCGCGTCGACGCAGCGGGCGTCGGAGAAGGTGAGGGTGAAGCGGCCGCCCTTCTTGCAGCGCACGTCGGTGACGTCGAGGCCGTCACGGCCGACGATCAGCGCGACGACGGCCGGGATGACGTCACCGTGGGAGCAGGCCACCACGCGCTTGCCGGCGTAGGTGGCGACGACCCGGTCGACGAAGCCCACGGCCCGTCCGCCCAGCCAGGCGGAGGTGACCCAGGCGTCGCCGCCGTCGTGCACCGGCAACGAGACGACCTCACCGAGGACGTCCTCCTCGACCGCGTGCACGCCGAGGGTGTCGGCCAGCGGGTCGAGGGTCTGCAGGCAGCGCGTCCATGGGCTGGAGAACAGCTTCGCGATGGGCGCGCCGGTGTGGAGCTCCTTGGCCAGCGCCCGCGACTGGTCCATGCCGACGTCGGTCAGCGGTCGTTCGCGGTCCGGTCGGCCCCACCAACGGTCGCGGCTGTGCGCCTTGGCGTGACGGACGAGTTCGATGACGGTTTCCACTCCTGTTGGCACTCTACGACTCCTGGCCGTCGGTTCCGTGCAGGTGTCCCCGCCGTTCGCTCAGCCGTCCTCCCCCGCCCACTTCGGGTGGTCGGGGAACAGCTCCCTGAGGGTGGGGTTCTGCTGGTCCTTCTCGCTGAGGATCGGGTCCTCCAGCGGCCAGTCGACACCCAGGTCGGGGTCGTCCCAGATCACCGCCGGCTGCGTGACCCCCGCCTGCCAGTAGCCGCTGACGTCGTAGAGGTAGTCCGTCCGCTCCTCGCCGAGGGTGACGAAGGAGTTGGCCAGCCCCTCGCTGATGAACAGCCGGATGCGCTCGCCGTCGGGCGGTGCACCGAGGAGGAACGTCTCGACGGTGCCGAAGGTCGGCGAGTCCGGCCGGATGTCGGCGATCGCGGCCATGGCCAGGCCACGCACGACGTAGACGCACTTGTCCCACGGCTCGGCGTGGAACCCGCGCAGCACACCGGGCACGGAGTGGGAGTGGTTGCCCTGGCGGAACGTCACCGGACGTCCGAGGGCCTCGTCGAGCTCGCGGACCTGATAGGTCTGGCGGAAGAAGCCGCGGTCGTCGTCGTGGGTGTCCCAGCGGACCACGAGGAGCCCGTCGATTGAGGTCTGTTCGATCGGCATGGCGGGCAGTGTCGCACGCCCGTGCGGCCCGCTCGCCCGGTCAGCGGTGGGGGTGCCTCAACGACCGAACCGACGCCGGCGACGCTGGAAGTCCCGCAGGGCGCGGAGGAAGTCGATGTGGCGGAACTCCGGCCAGTACGGGTCGCAGAAGTAGAACTCCGAATGGGCCGACTGCCACATCAGAAATCCCGACAGCCGCAGCTCCCCGGAGGTGCGGATGATCAGGTCCGGGTCCGGCGTGCCGGCGGTGTAGAGGTTCGCGGCGATGTGTTCGGGCTGCAGATCATCGATCACGTCGGTGATGCTGTCGCCCGCGGCGGCGCGCTCCTCCAGGTGGTTGCGCAGCGCATGGATGATCTCCTGTCGTCCGCCGTAGCCGACGGCGATCTGCACGTGGAGGGTGTCGCCGTCGGCGGTGGCGTCCTCGGCCGCGGCGAGCTCCTCCTGCAGCGCCCCCGGCAGCTCGCCGATCGCGCCGACGCCGGTGATGCGCAGTCCGGGCCACCGGTCACGGCGGTCGGCCAGGCCGCGGACGCTCTCGCCGATGATCTCCACGAGGGCGGCCAGCTCGTCCTCGTCCCGACCCAGGTTCTCCGTGGACAGCAGCCACAGGGTGACCCAGCCGATGCCCAGGGACGCGCACCAGTCCAGCAGCTCGGGGATCTTCTCCGCACCGGCCCGATGCCCGTCGGCCGGGCTGTCGTAGCCGCGTTCCCGGGCGAAGCGCCGGTTGCCGTCGAGGATGACGCCGACGTGCTGCGGCAGGGTGCCCGCGCGCACTCGCGACTCCAGCTGCCGGTCGTAGAGCCGGTACAGCAGGTCGGGACCAAGCGGGACGCGGACAGCCATCGGGCGGGCAGTGTAAGCACGCGGCGGGTCCGGAACGGACCGCCGGTCACCGAACCGTCACCGACGACGCCGTCGGACGATACCGATCGGTCGCCCGTGCCGTCGTACCGTGACGCCCGTGCTGGACCCTCGTGTGCTGCGCGACGCCGACGACGTCGCCGCCCATCTCGCTGCGACGTGCTTCGTCCCCACCGACGACCTGCCGGTCCGCGGCGCCGTCGGGCTGGAGGCCGAGATGTTCGTCCTCCACACCGGGGATCGACGACGCTCGGAGCTGGAGGAGCTGGTCGACGCGATCGACGCCGCCGACGGCGTGGTGGCGCAGGGCGGCAGCGAACGGCCCCGCTGGCTGAGCGAGGACGGGCAGATCACCGAGGAACCCGGCGGCCAGCTCGAGCTGATCACCGACCCCGAGCCGACCCTGGCGACGGCGCTCGACCGGCTGGACGGGCTGGCCACGGCGATCGAGCCGTGCCTGGACCGGGCAGGGTTGGCGCTGGCCGGGGCGGGCCTGGACCCGTTCCATCCGCCCGAGGGACTCGACGTCCAGCTGGACCTGCCGCGGTATCGGGCGATGGGCACCTACTTCGGCCGTCGGGGCACCAACGGCCAGGCGTTGATGTGCGCGTCGGCCAGCCTGCAGGTCAACCTCGACCTCGGTCCGCCCGCGATGGCCGTCGACCGGTGGGTGGTGGCCAACCTGGCCGCGCCGCTGGTCGTCGCGACGTTCGCCAACTCCCCCACCGCAGAAGCCGTCAACGGACGCGCGCTGGCCTGGGCACAGCTGGACCCGACCCGGACGGGCGTCCCGGCGTTGATCGCCACCGGGGTGGACGATCCCGTCGCGCACCTGCTGTGGGACGTGATGCGCGCCGACGTGATGCTGGTCTCCCGCGGGATCGAGATGCACCCGGGTCGACCGGGCTGGACGTTCGGCGACTGGGTTCGAGACGGGCACCCACAGCACGGCCCACCGACCACCGTGGACGTCGACATGCACCTGTCGACGTTGTTCCCGGAGGTCCGGCTGCGTGGGTTCCTGGAGGTGCGCGGGGTGGACCAGCTGCCGCGGCGATGGCGTGCCGCGCCGGCGGTGCTGCTGACCGGACTGCTCTACGAGCCCGACACGACGGCACGGGCCCGGGACCTGCTCGAGCGGGCCCGGCGCGACCTTCCCCGCCTGCAGGACCGCGCTGTTCGCCGTGGGCTCACCGACCCGCTGGTGTGGGAGCTGGCCGGACCGCTGTGGGAGCTGGCCATGGGCGGGGCCGACCGGATGGGCGCGGCATGGGTCGGCGAGCGCTGGCTCGACACGGCCGACGCGTTCCTCGACCGCTTCACCCGACGGCGTCGCCACCCCGCCGACGAGCAGCGGGACCTCCGACGCCGCAGCCCCGCCGAGGCGCTGGAGTGGGCCCGCTGAACTACCGGCGGGACCGCTTCGGGCGCTTCTTCGGCGGCGCGTCGCGGACCCCGAACTTGCTCATCGCGTTGTCGGCCAGGACCTTGCCGTCGGTCTGGCACGTCGCGCAGTAGTTGACCGTGTAGGCGTTGTACTCCACCGCCCGCACCTGGTCCCCGCACTCGGGACAGGGATCGCCCGTGTGGTTGTGCACCCGGGACGGTCGGTCGGCCGAGGACGACATGTCGTCGCGCACCCGCTCCACCGCCAGCGCCTCCTCGATTGCCTCGTGCATGGCCGCGGCGATCCGTTCGGCGTCCTCGGCCCCCATGGAGGCGGTCTGGGCGAACGGCGAGACCTTCGCGCGGTGGCAGATCTCGTTGGCGAGCATCCGCCCGATCCCGGCCAGGACCCGCTGGTCGCGCAGCATCGTGTGGATGCGGGCCGAGTGGGCCGCGAACATGGCTGCCAGCTGTGCGGCGTCGACGGTGTCGGCCTCGGGGCCGAGCCCGTCCAGCGGCGGCTGTCCCTCCACCGGGCTGCGCAGGACCCACACCCCGGCCTTGCGTTCGGTGCCGGCCTCGGTCAGCAGCCACGAGCCCGCGTCGGCGAAGGTCCAGCGGAACAGCCCCCCGCGGGGCTTCTTGGCCTCCTTCGGGTCCGGACGCAGTCGGCCGCCCTGCATGAGGTGGACCACGTGGGTGGTGTCCCCGAAGTCCAGCAGCAGGTGCTTGCCGCGGGTGCCGACCTGCTGGAGTGCGTTGCCGACCGCCGCGTCGGGCGGCGGGTCGAAGGTCTTCAGCGACGAGAAGCCCAGCAGGGTGACGCCGTCGAGGACGTCGTCGGCGAGGGCGGCGGTCATCCGCTCGGCGTGGGCGCGGACTTCGGGAAGCTCGGGCACCCGACCATCGTGACACGTCGCGCCGCCGCGGATGTCACACCCCGCACTAGACTCTCTGCACTATGAGCGAGACCGAGCACGCAGAGCACCTCACCCAGCAGGCCCATGACCGCCTTCAGGAGGAGCTGCAGCGCCGATCCACGACCCTCCGGCAGGAGATCACCGACCGGATCGAGGTCGCGCGCGGTCACGGCGACCTCAAGGAGAACGCCGAGTACCACGCGGCGAAGGACGAGCAGGGCATGAACGAGGACCGCATCCGCGTCCTCGAGGCCCGCCTCCGCAACGCCGTCATCTCCGAGGTCGACCCGAACTCCGGTGAGGTCGCGGTCGGCATGATCGTGACGGTCGACGACGACGGCGACGTCGAGGAGTACTTCATCGGCTCCATGGAGGACACGCCCGGCGAGGGGGTCGAGGTCGTCAGCGCCACCTCCCCCATGGGCAAGGCGCTCCTCGGCAGCAAGAAGGGCGACGAGGTCGCCTACACCGGCCCGACCGGCGTGACGTTCACGATGTCGATCACGGACGTGCGCGCCCCGTAGCCGTCGGGTTCCGCCCACCGGGAGTTCACCCTTTCGAAAGCACGGTGCGGAACAATCCCCTGACACGCCGGTGTTCACAACCACAGGCCTGCCCGCCCCCATCGCGTCGTGATGGGCGAGAGTGGGAAGAGTGACGGCTGTGCACGAAGGGGCGACCAACATGACCGCGGTGACCGAACCGGAAGAGGTTCGTGCGCTGCTGGCGTCCACGCTGGTCCCGTCGGCCAGCTGCCCGGGTCCCGGCGCGGTGGGGCTGGAGTCCGAGCACTTCCTGGTCCATGTCGACCGGCACGGCGCCCCGGTCGGCCGTGCCGACCTGGCGACCATGACTGCGGTCCTCGACGACCACCCGGACCTGGACCCCGAACCGCCGAGCGCCAGGTCCCTGACGGGATGGCGGACCGCCGACGGTGGCCGACTCCTGCCCGAGCCGGGTGCCCAGCTGGAGTTCGCCGGCCCGCCGGCATGGACGGCAGCTGCCGCGCTGGGGGCGATGTCGGACACCGTCGGTGACATCGCCACGCTGCTGGACTCTCGCGGACTGGCCCTGGTCTCCGCCGGCCTGGACGTGTGGCATCCCGCTGGGTCGGTCCGCCAGCAGCTGGCCTGTCCGCGGTACCCGGCGATGCACGACTACTTCGGGCGGCGCGGCCCGCACGGCCGGACGATGATGACCCACACGGCGTCGCTGCAGGTCAACCTCGACCTCGGCGTGGGCAGCCAGCCCGTCGACCGCTGGGCCACGGCGCTGCTGGCCTCGCCGCTGATGACGGCGACCTTCGCCTGCAGCCCGACCGCGGGGGCCGTCAACGGGCGGGCGCTCGCGTGGCAGTGGCTGGACCAGACGAGGACGGGGGTGCCGGCCGCCTTCGTCGCCGGACGCACCGACCCCGTCGACGTCCTGTGCGCGCAGGCGCTGGCCGCCGACGTGCTGCTGTTCCGCGACGGCGACGACGCCGTGCCCGGCGAACCCGGCTTCACGCTCGAGCGGTGGATCCTCGACGGGCATCCCGTGCACGGACGACCCACGACCACCGACGTGGCCTACCACCTGACGACCCTGTTCCCGGAGGTCCGGCTGCGCGGGTTCCTGGAGATCCGCTCGGTGGACGCGCTGCCCGGACGGTGGCGTGCCGTCCCTGTCGTCCTCCTCGCAGGGCTGCTGTACGACGACCGCACCCTCGACGCCGTCCGAGGGCTGCTCGAGCCGCATCGCGCGCGCCTGCCCGAGCTGCTGCAGCGCGCCGCCCACCTCGGCGTGGCCGACGGCGAGCTGTGCGCGATGGCCGTCGAGGTGTGGACGATGGCCGCCGAGGGCGCGGCACGTCTGGGACCCGCCTACCTCGACCCGGCCGACATCCGGCGGGCCGAGCGGTTCCTCGACCGCTTCACCCTCCGCGGTCGGACCCCGTCCGACGAGCTCCGCGAGCGCTTCGTCGACGGACCCACCGCGGCGCTCGACTGGGCCCGCGAACCCGTCGGCACCCTGACGCTGTGCTGACCCGTTCCGTCCGGACCACGACCGTCCCGTTCCTGCCGTCCTGCCCCGATCCCCCGACCACGACCGTCCCAGCCCTGGAGGACACCGAGACGTGAGCGACACCTCGACGACGACCGGCCGCCACGCCGACCCCGGGCGGGTGAAGGCCCGCCTGGCCGCCGCGCTCGACAACGGACGGCGATGGACGTTCACGCTGCTGGACCCGCTGGACGACGAGGCGATGCACCGGCAGTTCGACCGCATCATGTCCCCGTTGGTCTGGGACCTCGGCCACATCGGCAACTTCGAGGAGCTGTGGTTGCTGCGCGGGTTGGGTGACCGCAGCCAGCACGACCCCGACCTCGACCGGATCTACAACCCCTTCGACAACCCCCGCTGGACCCGTGCCGACCTGCCGCTGCTCAAGCGGCCCGAGGCGACCGCGTACGCTGCGGACATCCGCGCCGATGCGCTGCGCCTGCTCGAGGCCACCGACCTCGATCCCGACGTGCCGTTGCTGGCCGACGGCTACGTCTACCTGATGGTCCTGCAGCACGAGGCGCAGCACCAGGAGACGATGCTGCAGGCCCTGGACCTGCGCGAGGACCCCCGTCCGGGGGACGCCGAGGAGCTTGCCGCGACCGACGACCCGCGGCTGCAGCTGTACCTGCCCGCAACCGCACGCACGATCCGCCGACCTCGTCGGGTCGACGACACCGAGATCGTGACGGTCCCGGGTGGACCGTTCGGGTTCGGGGCGCTGCACGCCGCCGACGTGTCGCTCGCTGCCGGACCGGCCGCACGCGAGGCCGCCGTCGCCGCCTACGACAACGAACGGCCGCGCCACACCGTCGACGTGCCCACCTTCGCGATCGACCGGTTCCCGGCGACGGCTCGCCGGTATGCCGCGTTCGTCGCCGACGGGGGTTATCGCGAGGACCGCTGGTGGTCACCCCGAGGCGTCGAGTGGCGCGACGAGACCGGCCACACCGCGCCGCAGGGCTGGGTGCCCACCGCCGACGGCGGCTGGCGGATCCGTCGGTTCAACCGAGTCGACGAGCTGGACCCGCGCGAGCTGGTCGAGCACATCAGCTTCTTCGAGGCCGAGGCGTTCGCCGCATGGTGCGGCGGTCGGCTGCCCAGCGAGCAGGAGTGGGAGAAGGCCGCCGCCCACGACCCGGCAACCGGCGCCTCGCGACCGTTCCCCTGGGGCGACGCCCCGCCGGGACCCGAACTCGCCAACGTCGACCGGGGGCTGTGGGGTCCGTCGCTGGTCGGCAGCTACCCCCGGGGGGCGTCCGCGCTGGGGGTGGAGCACATGATCGGCGACAGCTACGAGTGGACGACGAGCGACTTCGAGCCCTACCCGGGTTACACGACCTTCCCCTACCCCGAGTACAGCGAGGTGTTCTTCGGCGGTGACTGGAAGGTCCTGCGCGGCGCGTCCTGGGCCACCCGCAGCGGCGTGGCCCGGACCACCTTCCGCAACTGGGACCACCCCTACCGTCGACAGATCTTCTCGGGTGTCCGCGTGGCCTACGACGTCGACGCCACCGGACGACCGTCCGCTGCCGGGCGGCGCTGAGGATGTGCCGCCTGGCCGCGCGGACCGGCCCTGCTGCCCCGCTGTCGAGCCTGCTGTACGACCCGCCGAGGTCGCTGGAGGTGCTCGCCTACGATCCGCTGGAGCAGCACTCCGGCCATGTCAACGTCGACGGGACCGGGGTGGCCTGGTTCGACGGCGGCGACCACGAGCCGCTGCTGTACCGGACGGTCCAGCCACCGTGGTCCGACGCCAACCTGCCCACCCTGTCCCGTCGCCTCCGCGGTGACGTGATCCTCGCAGCGGTCAGGTCGACCACACCCGGCCTGCCGCAGGGCCCCTCCTTCGTGCATCCCTTCACCAGCGGCGGGCTCGCGGGAACCCACAACGGCTGGATCGCCGACTTCCGCGCGACCGTCGCCCGCCCCCTGATGGCCGAGCTGTCGGACCGGGCCTTCGCCGAGCTCCCCGGTCCCAGCGACACCGCCGTGCTGTTCGGCCTGGCCGCCGACGCCCACCGGGGCGGCGCGTCGGTGCTGGAGGCGGCCGAGGAGGCGACGGCGAGGACCGAGAAGGCCTGCCGTTCCCTCGGGGTCACGGCCACGCTGACCCTGGTGCTGGCCGACGCCACCGGCGTCGCCGCCGTCAACGCCGCGGCGGGAAGGCCCGCCAACACGCTGTACGTCGCCACCGACACCGACGGCGCCCACCTGCTGGCCAGCGAACCCCTCGACCCCGCCCTCGACTGGGTCCCCGTCACCGAGGGCGGCCGGGCCCACCTGACCCCCACGAACCTGGAGATCCACCAGTGAGCGCCACCTTCGACCTGACCCGCATCGCGGTCGACACCGACTACCACGGGCAGATGGCTGCCGACGTCCGCACGGGGTTGACCGCCACCCCCAAGGCGCTGCCACCGAAGTACTTCTACGACGCCGCCGGGTCGGAGCTGTTCGTCCGCATCACCCAGCTCGAGGAGTACTACCAGACCCGCACCGAGACGGCGATCCTCGAGCGGGTCGCCGACGCCGTCGTGGCCGACATCGCCCCGGTCGAGCTGGTCGAGCTCGGGTCGGGGGCCAGCCGCAAGACCCGCGTGCTGCTGGAGGCCATGCACCGGTCCGGACACGTCGACCGGCCGCGGTACGTGCCGTTCGACGTCAGCGAGGACGCCATCGTCGGGGCAGCAGAGGCCCTGACCGGCGACTACGCGTGGTTGGACGTGCACGGCATCGTCGGCGACTTCGACCACCACCTGACCGACGTGCCGCGCACCGGCCGTCGTCTCGTGGCCTTCCTGGGCTCGACGATCGGCAACCTCGACCCCGACGAGCAGGTGGCGCTGCTGACCGACGTGCGCGCCATGCTCGTCGACGGCGACGGCTTCGTGCTGGGCGTCGACCTGGTCAAGGACACCGAGACCCTCGTCCGTGCCTACGACGACGACGCCGGGGTGACGGCGGCGTTCAACCGCAACGTCCTGCACAACGTCAACGCCACCCTCGGCGCGGACTTCGAGCCCGACGACTTCGACCACGTCGCCCGCTGGAACGCGCCGGAGGCCCGGATCGAGATGTGGCTGCGCGCGCGGCGGGACATGCGGGTCAGGGTCAAGGACCTCGACCTCGACCTCGAGCTGGTCGAGGGCGAGGAGGTGCACACCGAGATCTCCGCCAAGTTCACCGAGGCCACGATCACCGACCGCCTGGCCGCCGCCGGCCTGCGGGTCGCCCGGTTCGACACCGACCCTCGCGGCTGGTTCGGCGTCGTCACCGCCGTCCCCGCCGGGTGAGCGCCCGGGTCCTGCCCCACCCCGGACTCCATCCCCTACCGTGTGGCCGATGATGGCCGTCAGGATCCTCGTCGCGGGCCTCGGCTGGTGGGTCGTGGGTGCCGTGGTGATGTCGGCGATGCGGACGGTGGTGCTGCCCCGTGGCGAGCCCGTGCGGCTGACCGCGACGCTGTTCGCCAGCACCCGCAAGGTCTTCGACGTGCTGCTGCGGTTCCGCGACTCCTACGAGAGCCGCGATCGGCTGATGGCCCGCTACGGCCCCCTCACCCTCCTCCTGCTGCCGTTGGTGTGGCTGGGCCTGACCTGGCTCGGCTTCGCCGCGATCCTGTGGGCCATCGAGCAGTGCTCCGTGGAGCAGGCGCTGGTGCTGTCGGGCTCGTCGCTGATCACGCTGGGGTTCGACAAGCCCGACACGCTCGGCGGCGTCCTCGTGTCGTTCTTCGAGGGGGCGCTGTCGTTGTCGGTCCTGGCGCTGCTGCTCGTCACCTACCTGCCGTCGATGTACGCCGCGTTCAGCGAGCGTGAGCGACACGTGTCGCTGCTGGAGGTGCGTGCCAGCACGCCGCCGACGCCCGTGGACATGATGATCCGCTACCGACGGATCAGGGGGCTCGGCACGACCGACGCGATGTGGCAGGAGTGGGAGGAGTGGTTCGCCCGCGTCCAGGAGTCACACACGTCCCTGCCGGCGCTGGTGTTCTTCCGCTCCCCCGACCCGCGCCTGTCGTGGGTGACGGCAGCCGGGGCCGTGCTGGACTCCGCAGCGATGCTGGTCTCCGCGGTCGACCTGCACGCCATCGTCGAGGAATCCAGCGACATTCGCGTCGACGAGGACGGCGACGTCGGCATGCCGGTCGCCCAGCTGTGCATCCGTGCGGGGTTCCTGGCGCTGCGGGCCATCGGTGACCAGCACGGCCTGCGCTACGACCCCGAGTCCCTGCCGACCGATCCGATCTCGGTGACGCGCGAGGAGTTCGAGGATGCGCTGGACCGCATGGCGGCGGGCGGGGTCCCACTGCGGGACGACCGCGACGCCGCCTGGCGGGACTGGTCGGGTTGGCGGGTCAACTACGACGCCGTGCTGCTGCAGCTCGCCGCGCTGACCGTGGCCCCGCCCACCCCATGGGTGTCGGACCGCGACCCGGTCGACGTCCCGCCCGCCAGCGGGGCCCGCGGGCTGCCCGGCGCGTTGCGGTCGGGCACCCGCGCCGGTGGTCCGCGGTGACCGCCCGTCGACGGCTGACGGCGGGGCAGGCCCGCCGTGTGGTGCTGGCCGGGCTGGGCATGCAGCGTCGCCGTCCCGTCGGCCGCATCGACGCTCGGCACTTCCGGCGGGTCTACGACGACATCCGCGTCCTGCAGATCGACCCGATCAACGTGCTGGCCCGGGCCCACCACCAGGTCGTCATGAGCCGGCTGGGCCCCTACGACACCGACGCGCTCGACCGGTTCGTGTGGCGGTCCGGCGAGGTGTACGAGGGCTGGATCCACGTCGACGCCACCGCCCAGGTCGACACCTGGCCGCTGTTCGCGCACCGACGGGCGTCCACGCTGCCGTGGCGGGCGGTCCGCCACGTCATGGACGAACGTCCCGAGTACATGCAGTCGGTCATGGAGGACGTCGCCGCACGGGGCCCGTTGTCGGCTGCCCAGCTCGACGATCCCGGCGGTCGCATCACCACGTGGGGCAGCCGCTCGATGGGACGGGCCGCGCTGGACTACCACCACCTGCGGGGAGACCTGGCGATCGCGTGGCGCGACGACCGCATGACGGCGTACTTCGACCTGCCCGAACGGGTCATCCCGGCGGTGTGGCTGGACGCGCCGGTGCCGTCCCCGGACGACGCCGAGCGAGCCCTGCTGCTGCGGGCGCTGCACGCGGTCGGCGTGGGCACGGCTGCGGACCTCGCCGACCACCACCGCCAGCACGTCCCGACCGCCCGTCGCCACCTGGCGGAGATGGCCGCCGACGGGGTGGTGGACCGGGTCGACGTCGAGGGCTGGCGGGGTCCGGTCTACGCGGTGCCGGACCTCGTCGTCCCCCGGGGGATCGGTGCGGCGACCCTGCTGAACCCCTTCGACCCCGTCATGTGGAACCGGCCGCGGGTCGCCCGGATGTTCGACCTCGACTACACCGTGGAGATCTACGTCCCCGCCGAGAAGCGGCGATGGGGGTACTACGTGCTGCCGTTCCTGCTCGGCGACCGGCTGGTCGCCCTGGTGGACCTCAAGCACGACCGGAAGGCCGGGGTGCTTCGGGTGGCCGCAGCGCACCTGCTGCCGGAGGCCGACGCCGCCACGGTCGTGACCCCGTTGGTGGAGGAGCTGCACACCTGGGCGAGGTGGGTCGGCGCCGGGGAGGTCGAGGTGGTGGACCGAGGCGACCTGGCCGGTCCCCTGTCCAGCCGGGTCTGAGTCCCCTAGGCTCCAGAAGAACACCGTTAACCAACGCATCCGGAGCCGTCCATGCCCGCCAGCCGTGTCGTCAACCGCCAGTGCCAGCTGTGCGAGGCCCACTGCGGCGTCAGGGTCCACGTCGAGAGGGACGTCGTCACCCGGATCGAGGGTGATCCCGACGACGTGATGAGCAAGGGGTACATCTGCCCCAAGGGCACGACGCTGTGGGACCTGCACCGAGACCCCGAGCGGCTGCGTCGTCCCCTGGTGCGTGTGGGCGACGGCCTGGAGGAGACCTCGTGGGACCACGCGCTGTCCCTGGCCGGTGAACGGATGCGGGCGGTACAGCGCGAGCACGGCAGGGATGCGCTCGGCCTGTACGCCGGCAACCCGACGGCCCACAGCTCCTCGGCGCTGGCGGTCGAGGTGCTGGCCCGGGTGATGCGCAGCCGCAACCGGTACTCCGCGTCGTCGGTCGACCAGTTCCCCCAGTACGTGGCGGCCCACGAGATGTTCGGCGACACCACGCTGATGCCCGTCGCCGACGTCGACCGCACCGACCTGCTCGTCGTCATCGGCGCCAACCCGGCGGTGTCCAACGGGTCCATCACCACCATGCCCGACGCCCGCGGACGGCTGAAGGCGATCCGCGCCCGGGGCGGTCGGGTCGTCGTGGTCGACCCCCGCCGCACCGAGACCGCCCGGCTGGCCGACCAGCACGTGGCCGTGCGCCCCGGCGGCGACCCGGCCCTGCTGCTGGGCATCCTCCACGTCCTTTTCCGCGACGGTGCCGTCGACACCCGCGACCTACCGATCACCGGGATGGCCGACATCGCGCAGCTCGCCGACCCCTGGACACCCGACCGCGCCGGCGAAGCCGCCGGGGTGGACGCGGCGGTGATCGCCGACCTGGCCCGGGCCATCGGCCGGGCCGAGCGAGCCTGCGTCTACGGGCGGATCGGCGTGTGCCACCAGCCGACCGGGACCGTGACCCACTGGCTGATCAACGTGCTCAACGTCGTCACCGGCAACCTCGACCGACCGGGCGGCGCGATGTTCGCCTCCCCGCCCGTCGACCTCGCGGCCGTTCTCCGGCTGCTGTGGGGGCGATCCAGCCTCGGCACCAACCCCAGCCGTGTCCGCGGCCTGCGTGACGTCCACGGCGAGCTGCCGGTGGTCGCGATGCCCGAGGAGGTCCTCACCGAGGGACCCGGTCGACTGCGGGGCCTGATCACGGTGGCGGGCAACCCGGCGCTGTCGAGCCCCGAGTCGGCCCGGGTCGACGAGGCGCTGCGCCACCTTGACCTGATGATCAGCGTGGACATGTACGTGACCGAGACGACCCGGCACGCCGACATCATCCTGCCGCCGGTCAGCCACCTCGAGCGCGACGACCTCGACATCGTCTTCCCGTACTTCAGCGTCCGCAACAACCTGCGGTGGTCGCCGAAGGTGTTCGAGCCGCCCGCCGACAGCCGGACGGACTGGTCGATCATCCTGCGGCTCGCGGCGGAGCTGCCCGGCGGTGCCGTTGGGGGTGCCGTCCGTCCGCTGCTCCGCACGATCGGCGGCGCCGTGCCGGACACGCTGGTCACCAGCGCCCTGATCGCGACGGGTCCGCGGGGTCCGCTGCGCCGTGGCCGAGCGGGGGTCACGGCGGCGGCAGCCCGGCGGGCCAGGGGTGGGCTGGACCTCGGTGCGCTGGAGCCACGGCTGCCCGGCATCCTGCGGACCCGTGACCGTCGGGTGCACCTGGCCCCGCCGTCGCTGCTCGAGGCCGCACGGGCGCTGGAGGGCGGTGACGTGGCCCCCAACGACGACTACGACCTACAGCTGATCGGCCGGCGGCACCTCCGCAGCAACAACTCGTGGCTGCACAACATCGAGTCGATGGTGAAGGGCCGCGACCGCTGCACCGTGCTGCTGCATCCCGACGACGCGGCAGCCCGAGGGCTGTGCGACGGCGACCGCGTGACGGTGTCCTCCCGGGTCGGGACCATCGAGGTCCCGCTGGAGGTCAGCGAGGACATGCGGCCCGGCGTGGCCTCGATCCCGCACGGGTGGGGGCACGACGTCAAGGACGTCGGTTGGTCGACCGCCGCCGCCACGTCCGGCGTGAACGTGAACCTGGTGACCGAGGCGGGGCTGGTCGACTCCCTCAGCGGGAACGCCGCCCTGAACGCCACCTGGGTCAGGATCGACCCGGTCCAGCAGGGGGCCGGGACGGCCGGGACCACGTCGACGACGGTGCCTGCGACCACCTGACCGGACCCGTCGGGCAGGGGTCGGGTTGGGCCGGTTCGGTTCGAGCGGGTAGCGTTCCCTGTGGGTCCGGCTCGGGGGCCCACCGTTCTTCGTCCTGCCCCTCCCACCCCTAGGTTCTGGTTCAACCGTGCAGGTTTCCGGTCGCTTCTCACCTCATCCCCGTGGCTTCGGCTTCGTCGACCCCGCTCCCACCGCCACAGGCAACCCGCCCGTGGTCGTGGACGATGCTGGTCGTACGCACAAGGTCGAGTCCGTCTTCGTTCCGCCGGATGTCGCCCGCGGGTGGATCGCCGACGACCGTGTCGTCGCGACCCTCGCCGTGGACGACCAGGGTCGCCTGAACGCGGCGTCCATGACGTTGGAGTCCCGCCAGCGGCGCTTCGTCGTCGGCGAGGTCCAGCCGTTCGCCGGGAAGATGGTGCTGTCCCCCGACGCCCGCCTCGGCAGCGGCGAGATCCCCATGGACGACGCCATGTCGGCCAAGCTGATGCACGCCGAGGGCAAGCAGATCGTCGCCACGCTCGCGCCGACCGGCAAGGCCATGTGCACCGCGCTGGTCGCCGGTCCGCTGCCGACGTTCGCCCCGTCCGCGGTGCGGGCACGTGCGGTCGTGATCGCCCACGGTGGCGCCACCCCCGACTCCATCCCCGGCGGCCCCGCAGCCGTCGGCCTGCCGCCGGGCGAGACCAACTCCAACGTCCTGCGTGCCACCGGCCGCATGGCAGCCGGCCAGGCCGGCCTGTCCGCTGGCCTGTCCGCCGAGGAGGGGCCGGTCCCCGGTCCCCACGCGGAGATGATCGACCGTCGCCACGAGGTGCAGGTCACCATCGACGCCGACTCCTCCAAGGACCTCGACGACGCGCTGACCGGCGCGTGGTCCGGTCAGGCCGCCGACCCGGTGCTGGTGAAGGTCCACATCGCCGACGCCGCCGGCACCATCGGCATCGGCTCCGCCGCCGACCGGTACGCCCGCACCGTCGCGGCCACCGCCTACTTCACCGCCGGCCCGAACGCCTCGATGATCGACCCGGCCCTGTCGGAGGGCGAGCTGTCGCTGCTGCCCAAGCAGGACCGTCGTGCGGTCACCGTCACCATGCTCGTCGACCCCGACGGCTCGGTGTCGGGCACCGAGGTCGACCTGTCGTGGATCAACCCCGACGCCCGGCTGTCCTACGCCGCCGTCGAGGCCTACCTCGAGAACCCCACGCCCACGGGGCTGGCCAAGGGTCGCAACGCCGTCAGCGGCGCCGACCCCGAGTCGCTCGGCGCGGTCACCGCGACCGTCATCGCCCTCGCCGAGGCCGCCCGCCGGCTCGGTGCCGAGCGTGACGCCCGCGACACCCTCGAGGACCTGTTCACCGACGCCGAGCTCGAGGCCGTCGTCGTCGACGGCAAGATCCGCACCGCCGAGGCCGACCCCCACCCGGTCGCCCAGCGTGTGGTCGAGCGCCTCATGGTGGCCGCCAACGAAGCCGTCGCCGGCTGGGCGCACGCCATCGGCCTGCCGCTGCTGTACCGCGGCCACGTCGGCTTCGACCCCGACCGGGTCGACACGCTGCGCCAGGCCGCAGCCGCGCTCGACGTGCCGTTCGCCGAGGACGCCACCATCCAGCCCAAGGACCTGGTCGCGCTCGTCGAGCGCCTGCAGGAGGAGGGCCGGGAGGACGCCGCTGCGGCGCTTGCGACCGTCGCCACCGGTGTGGTGGCACGGGCCGGGTACACCGCCCAGCCGTCGGCCCACGATGCGCTCGGGTCGGGGTTCTACACCCACTTCACCAGCCCGCTGCGTCGCTACGCCGACCTGGTCGTGCATCGCCAGCTGCGTGCGGCGATCGCCGACGAGGTGCCGCCGTACACCACCGAGGAGCTTGCCGCGCTGGCCACATGGCTGGACGCGCGCGGTGGCGCGGTCAACCACGCCCAGGCGCTGGAGCGCAACGCCCTGTGGGCGGTGCTGCTGGACCGCAAGGCCATCACCTGGCCGACCCCCGGCACGGTCGTCGGGATCAGCAAGGCCGGTCTGCGCATCCGCCTGACCGTCCCCGGTGTCGTCGGCTTCATGTCGGCTGCCCGTGCGCTGGGCCTCCCGCCCCGCGAGCGTGCATCGCTGGAGCTGGACGAGACGGGCATGGCGACCACCGACGGCAAGTACCACCTGGGCGCCTCCGTCAAGGTCCGCCTGGACCGCCTGGACGAACTAGGCCGCCCGGACGTCAAGCCGGCCTGAGGACCCGAGCTGCGCCGTAGGCGCCTCGCGAGGCCCGGCCGGGTGGGTTCCGGCACGATCCGCCGTGGCCCGCCCTCCCCTCCTGGGCCGCCTCCCGCCGGCCGCTAGGCGCGGGGGAGGATGCCGACGACCTGCCACTCCTCGCCCACGGGACCGAGGACGAGCAGGAGCGGGGTCGTCGACTGGACCGGGGCGACGCGGGCCCAGGCGTAGACGTCGGGCCCGTACTCGCTGAGCAGCGCGGTCGTGCCGTCGGCGTCGGCGAGGGAACGGACGTCGCCGACCTCGACGGTCGCCGGCTGGTCCTCCTCGCACAGCTGGGACGCCAACACGGGAGCGCCGACGATGCGCGCCTCCAGCGCCGAGGTGTCCTGACAGGCCACACGGGCGTCGACCCACTGACGGGCAGCGTCGCTGGCCCCTTCCTGTGACGGGTACAGCGGGCGGTTCTCGGTCGCGGTGGTCTCCACGCGCCACAGCCCCTCCTCCTCCACGAGGGTCCAGGTGGAGCGACCGCGCGCGGCGACCAGGCCGATGACCGGGTCGATGACCGGGTCGAAGCCGGTGAGCGTCTCGACCCGGGCGGTGCCGGTGCCGTCGTCGGCCACGTCGTCGACCCGATACCCAGTGATGCGCGGGAAGTCGGCATGGGCGTTCACCCACAGCGCGGCGCTGGGGTAGGCGGTCAGGCTCCCTGACGACAGGAACTCGTAGGAGGCCTCCCAGTCCCCCGACGCCTCGGCGGCGAGGAACCCCCGCAGCGCCTGCTCGGGGTCTGCGGCATCCGCGGCGGTGATACCGGTGTCCGGGGGAGGCAGCTCGGCCGCCGCCTCGGGGTCACCGTCGCGAGAGGACGCCGACGTCGTGACCGGCGTGCTGGCCACCGGATCGTCGTCCCCACCGAACACCCCTGCGAGGGACAGGCCGACCCCGAGCCCCACGACGAGGGCCGCGATGACGAGCACCACTGTGCGCCACGGGCGTGTGACACGGCGTTCGGCGACTTCGTCGGGTGGGGTGCCGTCGGCGGTATCGGCGTGGTCATTAGTAGTCATGTGGGTTCGCATTTCGTTTGGTGTTCGGAACTAGGGGGCAAGCCGGGTTGGTGGTCGTTACGAACCACGGGTCACCGGAGGGCGGACTCGGCATCCAGGTGGCCGTGAATGCGCCTTTCGGTTGACCATCATCCGACAAGGCCTTGGAGGCCACACACATGAGCAGATTCACAGTTGCGCTGGTCGCGGCTGTCTCGATGCTGTTCGCCCTTGCAGGTCCTGCGCTCGCGCAGGACAGCCCGAGCCCCATCGTGAGCGGTCCAACGACCGCTGACGAAGCAGTGGCTTGGAGCCAGGCGACCTTCGCAGACGGCAGCGCACCCGACGTGATCCTTGCACGCGACGACAACTTCCCGGACTCCCTCGGAGCCGGCGCGGTCCAGGCCGCCCTCGAAGCACCGTTGCTGCTGACCAACTCCACCCTGCTGAGCCCGCAGACCGCCGCCGAGATGGCGCGTCTGGGTGCTGAGCGGGTCATCATCCTGGGTGGCGAGGAAGCGGTCGGGCCGGCCGTCGTCGCCGAGCTCGACCTGCTCGGCCTCGAGACCGAACGCGTCGGCGGGGCCACCCGTGCCCTGACTGCCGTGGCCATCATCGACCGGTTCTTCCCCAACACCACCGCGGTGGTCGTCGCCCGTGCCGATGCGGCCGAGGGCAACCCGACGAGCGCCTTCGCAGACTCCATCGTCACCGCAGCCGTGTCCGCGGTTGCCCACGTGCCGATCCTGCTCACCAACTCCGACACCCTGCTGCCGGAGACCGGCGAGGCCCTCGCAGCCCTGCCGATCGAGAACGTCATCATCGCCGGTGGCTCCGAGGCCGTCAGCGACGACGTCCTCGACGACATCGCCTCGGCCATCGACGACGGCAGCAGCGCCACCGAGGAAACCGTCCAGCGCCTGGCCGGTCCCTCCCGTGACGTCACCGCCATCGAGATGATGTCCTACCTGGGCTACTCCTCCGCCGCTGACGCCTCCCGCGTCATCCTGGTCGAGGGCTACGCCGACGACGCATGGGCGTCCGGCTTCGCGTCGGCCGTGCAGGCCGGCAACGGTGCTGCGCTCGTGCTCGCCAACGGTGACGACATCTCCGATGCCACCGCCGACTTCCTGTCGGGCGCCGGCGTGCCGCTGATCTGCGGTCCCGGAACCACCCAGTCCGCCTGCGACGCCGCTGCTGCGGCCATCGAGGGCTGATCCATGGGATTCGACACACGACCCGACATCCATCACACCGACACCCCCGCACAGCAGATGCACACGAGGAGCACACAGACCATGACCATCACACGCAGCCGGTCCTTCCGGGTGCTCCTGGCCGCAGCCCTCGCGGCGGTGCTGGCGATCACGACCCTCGGGACCGTTGACGCCTCCAGCCACCGCGAGGCGCCGCTGATCGCCCAGGACCCCGTCGCCGACAACACCGACACCTACGCGTTCGTGTCGCCGACCAACGACGACAACGTCGTCCTCATCGCCAACTACATCCCCCTCCAGCAGCCGTCCGGTGGGCCGAACTTCTACAACTTCGGCGACGACGTCCTGTACGAGATCCACGTCGACAACGACGGTGACGCCGTCGCCGACGTGACCTACGAGTTCGACTTCACGACCTCGCTGAACATCCCGACCACGACGCTGTACAACGTCGGCCAGATCACCGCCCTCGAGGGCGAGGGTGCTGCCGCGTGGAACCTGCGTCAGACCTACACCCTGTCCAGCGTCGTCGACGGCACCCGCACGGTGCTCGGCCAGGACCTTCCGGTCCCGCCGAACAACCTCGGCCCGCGCTCGACCCCCGACTACGACGCGCTGGCCTCGCAGGCCATCGTCGAGCTCGCCGGTGGCGTCACCGCCTTCGCCGGCCAGCGTGACGACCCCTTCTGGGTCGACCTCGGCTCGATCTTCGACCTTGGTGCCCTGCGTCCGTTCGAGGGTGCGCACATCATCCCCGAGCCGAACACCGACGCCATCGACGCCGTCGCTGGCAAGAACACCCACTCCCTGGTGCTCGAGATCCCGATCGACTCGCTGACCAACGGTGACGACCCCGTCATCGGTGTCTGGGCGAGCGCGTCCCGTCGTCGCACCCGCACCTTCTCCGGTGGCAGCTCCGCCACCCCGGTCCACACCGGCCCGTACGCCCAGGTCTCCCGCCTCGGCATGCCGCTGGTCAACGAGGTCGTCATCCCGACCGCGCTGAAGGACACCTTCAACACCCTGCTGCCCAGCCAGGACGCCACGGCCCTGTCCGGCGTCGGCTCCGACGACATCGCCCCGGACGCCGGCTACCAGCCCTCGACCGTCGGTGACATCCCGATCGTGACCGACCCCGAGCTGGCCGGCCTGTTCGCCATCCTCTACCCCGACGTGTTCGGTCCCGACGGTGCAGCACCGCTGCCCCCCGCCCCGCGCGCCGACCTGGTGCAGGTCTTCCTGACCGGCATCCCGGACGTCAACCAGCTCAACGGTGGGGACTTCACCCCGGCGGAGTACATCCGCCTGAACACCTCCATCAAGCCGGCTGACGGCGACCTCAACAACGACAACCGCCTCGGCGTCATCGGTGGTGACACCCAGGGGTACCCCAACGGTCGTCGCCTGTACGACGACACCGTGGACATCTCCCTGCGCGTCGTCGCCGGCGAGCTGGTCAACGGTGGCGACGCCACCCCCGACCTGACCGACGGCATCCTCACCAACGACAAGCCGTTCCTCAACGAGTTCCCCTACGTGGCCGCCCCCTGGGACGGCTACAGCTCCACCGAGTAGAACGGTCCTCCGTTGACCACGCCGGCATCCGCTGCCGTCGCTCCCGAGGGGAGGGGCTCGCGCCTCTCCCCTCGTGGGGGACACCCCCACCCCGGGACGTTCCGCCCCATGCCCTCCTCCCGAACCGTTCGCGCCCTGCTCGTCACCGCCGCCGTCGCCGCCCTCGTCGGGCTGATGGTCGGCCGGTTCCTCACCTACTCCGACACGCCCACGGTCCCGCTGCCGACCGTCGTGGTGCCCGACGACACCGAGGTCCGGTCCCTGCAGGCCGCCGCCGAGGCAGCCCCCGACCGCGCCGCCTCGTGGCAGGCGCTCGGACTCGCCGCCACCGAACACGCCATCACCACGTCCGACCCCGCCTGGTACGCCGTCGCGGGTGACGCGCTGGACCGCGCCGCCGAGCTCGACCCCGACGACCACTTCACCACCATCGCCAGCGGCCGGCTGGCCCTCTCCCTCCACGACTTCACCCGAGCCCGCGAGCTGGGCCTGTCCGCGACCGCTGCCGCGCCCGCCTCGGCCGACGCCTGGGGAGTCCTCGTCGACGCCCACGTCGAGCTGGGCGACTACGGCGCCGCCGCCGAGGCGCTGGACACCATGCTCTCCCTCGACCCCGACCTGTCCGCCCTCGCCCGCGCCAGCTACCTGCGCCAGCTGAACGGTGACCTCGACGGCGCCATCGTCGCGATGCGCCAGGCCGCTGCGGCGGGAGGTGCGTCGGCCGGGACGGTCGACCCGACGATCAGCGTGCTGCTCGGCGACCTGCTGCTGCAGCGCGGTGACCTCGCCGCCGCGCGGGACGCCTACGCCGCCGCGCCGACTCCTGCCGGTGCGGCTGGGCTGGCCCGGATCGCCGCCGCCGAGGGGGACCTGGGCACCGCCGAGCGAATCCTCTCCGACCTGGTGACACGCACCCCTGCCCCGCCGGTCATCATCGCCCTGGCCGAGGTGCAGCAGCGTGCCGGCAACACCGACGGGCTGGCCGACACGATCGAGCTGGCCCGCACGGTCGCCGCCCTGCAGGTCGACGCGGGACAGACCGTCGACCTCGAGCTGGCGCTGTTCGAGGCGTCCTTCGGGGACCCGACCCGAGCGCTGGAGCTGGCCACCCTTGCCCATGACGCCCGCCCCGACAACGTCTTCGCGGCCGGCGCGCTGGCGTGGGCGAACCACGTCGCCGGCAACAGCAGCGCGGCGGTCGAGCTCGCTGCGGACGCAGGTCGGCTGGGCACGATCGACACCGCGCACGAGCTGCGCATGGCCACCATCACCGGCGAGGGCCTGGACGCCCTGCTGACCCGCAACCCCCTCGCCCTGGAGCTGTACCTGCCGTGACCCTCCACCCCCGCTCCCTGGCGGCCGCCCGTCCGCGATGGCACACCCCGGCGGCCCTGCTGGGTGCGCTCCTGACGGCGCTCCTGGCCACCCTGCTGCTGGCCGGGCCGGCGTCGGCGCACCCGCTGGGCAACTTCACGACCAACACCTCCGCGGCGATCCTGCCCACGCCGGAGTCCGTCGACGTCGTCTACGTGCTGGACCTTGCGGAGGTGCCGACCCAGCAGACCGCCAGCACGATCGACGCGGCCGGCGGCGAACGCGCCTGGGCGCAGGAGGAGTGCGGGGCGGTTGCCGACATGCAGGCCCTCACCGTGGACGGCCGCGAGGTCGCGCTGCGGGCCACGGAGGTCGGGGTCACCTTCCCGCCGGGGCAGGCCGGGTTGGACACCCTGCGGCTGCGCTGCGGCCTGACGGCCGACGTCGCGGTGACCGCGGGGACGACGATCGGCTTCAGCGACGCCTACAGGGCCGACACGCTCGGCTGGCGCGAGGTGCTGGCTGCCGGGGACGGGGTGGGGCTCGACTCGCGCGACGTCCCCGCAGCATCGTCGTCGCAGCAGCTGCGCGCCTACCCGGACGCGACCGTCTCGACCGTCACGACCGCGTCGCTGACCGTGGGCGAGGGAGACGGAGCCGGCGACGCCGAGGCCGTGACGGCCCTGCGGGCCACCGACGTCGAGCTGGTGGAGGCCGAGTCTCCCGGCGGGCTGGAGGGCCTGGTCACGCGGTACACCGAGCTCGTGGCCCGACAGGACCTGACGGTCGGGTTCGTGCTGCTGGCGATCCTGCTCGCGATCGTGCTGGGCACCGCCCACGCGGTGGCGCCGGGGCACGGCAAGACCGTCATCGCTGCCTACCTGCTGGGCGAGGGCGGACAGGCCCGGCAGGCCGTCGCGCTCGGCACGACCGTGGCCATCACCCACACGGTCGGCGTGCTGGTGCTCGGCGTGATCGTGTCCACCTCGACCAGCCTGGCCCCCGAGCGGCTGTACCCGATCCTCGGGGTCATGGGTGGCGTGCTGTTCACGCTGCTCGGCCTCTCGTTGCTGGTCCGCGCGCTCCGCAACAAGGGGCACGGCCACGACCACAGCCACGGGCACAGCCACGACCACGGGCACAGCCACGGCGCGGTCGTCGCGGACGTGTCGACCCCCGAGCGCGATCGCGTCCTGGTCGGTCATGGGTCGGCTGTGCTGCCCGAGAGGTCCCATGACCCTCACTTGCCGGACCACGCCGCGCACGATCACGGCCCTCTCGAGCACAACCACGACCACGACCAGCCCAACCACGACCCGCGCGACCACAGCCACGACCATCGGTCCGCCCCGTCCACCGGATGGCGGTCGCTGATCCTGCCGGGTCTGGCTGGTGGAATGGTCCCGAGCCCGTCGGCGCTCCTGGTGCTGCTCGGCGGCGTGGCCATCGGCCGCGCGTGGTTCGGGGTCGTCCTCGTCCTCGCCTACGGCGTCGGCATGGCCCTGGCGCTGGTCGGCGCCGGCTACCTGCTGCACCGCGTCCGGTTCCGTGTCGCGGAGCGACTGGAGAGCCAGACGTGGGCGCGCGTCAGCGCCGCATTGCCGGTGATCACCTCCAGCCTGATCGTCGCCGGTGGATTGGTCATCATCGGCCGTTCGCTGCTCGGGGCCGCCTGATCACCGCGGCGTGGGCGGGTCAGCCTCGACCGGGTGCCGTTGGTCGCACCTTGCAGCGACACCGGCGGACCGAGTCCGGTCGGCGGGTGGTCAAGGGGCGCCCTGGTCGCACCTTGCAGCGACACCGCCCGAGATCGACGTCCGACCAGCGTCCTTGATCCCGCCTGAGTGGCTCGTCTTCTGCCGAACAAGCTCCTCTGCTCGCACCTCGCGGCGACAGCGGCGGGAGAGCCCGATCTTCCCGGACGGTCGCGGGGGTGGCGTTGGTCGCACCTTGCACAGACATCGGCGGAGGGCCAAGCCCGGCTTCGGGCCGGTCGATCGGCGAGATTGGTCGCGTGTCGTCGGCAACGACGGTGTGACGGCTCCAGGACCGGGCGTCCCGGGTACGGCCGGTGCGTGTGGGTTCCGGTGGGTGTCAGGCAGCGTGGGCGGGTGGGTCGCGGCTGATCTCCACGCCGCCCTCGGTGGTCCAGATGCGTTGTCCGGGTGGGCCGTGGAGCTGGTGGTTGCGTCTGGTCTTGTCCCGATGATGTGCCGCACACAGCCAGGCGAGGTCTGACAGCTCGGTGGTGCGGGTGATGGCCCATCCGGTGACGTGGTCGATCTCCAGCAGGTGGTCGGCGGTGCAGCCGGGTACCTCGCATCGGTAGCCGCGGGCTTCCAGTGCGGTGCGTTGCCGGGCGGTGACCTGTCGGCCGAGGTGGGCGACGGTGACGTCGGTGGCGTTGGTGATGACGTAGGCGATGTGGGCATCCAGCATCTGCTCACGCACCGCAGACAGTGCAACGGGGCCGATGCCAGCGATCTCACAGACCTCCCCGTCAACCAGTTCGCCACGGACGAGCGCGGAGCCGTCGACGCGGATGATCACCTTGGTCTGCCGTCCCGAGGGTCGATGTCGCTGCGGCGGCGGATGGCCGAGCGGTCCGGCGTCGGGACCGGGCATGGCCGATCCCTCGTGCCTGTCCGGGTCGTCGCTGGGCGGGTCGTTGTCGGTCCGGTCGGTCCGGCCGGACCCGTCGTGGATCGTGTCCGGGTCCTGGACATGGGCGCCGGGATCCGGCCCGTCGGGCTGGAGGCCGGGTGGGCTGTCCGTGGTGGTGCGGCTCCGATCCGTGCTGCCTGGAGCGTCTCGGCCCGGCTCGACGCCACCGACAACGTCGACGCTCGCGTCGGGGCTGCCCGCACGGTCACCGTCGGTCGGGTCCGTGCTGTCGGCCCGGTCGCCGTTGGCCGGGTCGGTGCTACCGGGGGTGTGTGAGTCGGGGACATCGTCGTTGGTGGTCCCCAGGACGGTCGACTGGGCCGGGGTGGTCGCGCTGCCCGTCCGGGGGCCATCGCCGGCCGTGCCGGTCGGGGGAGCCACGGTGCCGGTCAGGTCACGGGTGGGGTGGTCGAGCAGGTTGAGGAGGGCATCGAAGCGGTAGCAGGCATCGTCCTCCCGCCGTCCGGCGGCGTGGGCGGCACGAAACACCGCATCGTGCTCACCCCGCAACGCCGCCTCGATCCGGGCACCCAGGTCACCGGGGGCCTGCAGGAACGCCTTCCACTCCCCATCGGTCTCCGTCCACGACCGAAACGCCCGCCGCGCCAGATGCCGACGGCGGGTTGCTTCCCGGTCCGGATCGGCAGCGGTGCGGATGTCACGCGCCTTCTTCCGCAGCTCCGGCAACGACTGCGAGGCCGCATCCACGATCAGCTCACCCGCCTTCTCGGGTGCATCGGCGACGGTGTCGGACACCACCACGGCTTGGTCGGTGGAGAGGGTCCCGTCGGTCACGGCCCGGTCCACCTCGGGCTGGTCGACCAGCTGTGCGGAGGTGCGCAGCATCTTCCTGGCCGCGGCAGGGGTGGTGCCGGTGGCGGTGGCGATCAACGTCGCCGCGTCCTTGGCCCCTGCTGTGTGGTGGGCGTCGGCCTCGGTGGTCCGTCGGGCCGCCCGGGTGAGCATCCCGTCGACGATCCGGCCGGCACGACCCAGGTCGGCAATCAACCCGGCGACGTCGCGGTCGGGGATGGCGTCGGGGTCGAACCGGGAGGCGAGGGCATGCAGGTGGGTGACCAGCTCGGTCACCTCACCCGCTTCCACCACCCCTGACCCCATGCCCCGAACCCCACCTCTCACCATGTCTCGATCGTGTGTTCGAGTATATCGCCTCGGACGGTCTCGGATCGGGTGTTTCCCCAGCTCAACCAGCATTTCTGACGGTTCGTCAGTGGTGATCGTCTCCGCTTCGTGGCTGCTGATGGACCGTGTCGTCTGGTGGCATGCATCGTCAACGATCCCGGCTGGGCCCCAGCTCGGACCAACCCTTCGGAGTCCCGGCTCGTTCGGCCACGACGGGCATATCCCTGCCCCCCCGGTGCGGCATCGCCGCGAGCCGACGACACCGCATCCGGACCACGGGACCGAGTGCCGCTGTCACCTCCACCCGGCGAGGGGTAATGCGCGCGCGTGGCGGCCCCTCGATGCGGTTCAGCGGTGGCCGGCGTTGCCGTTGGCCTGGACGTAGCTGACGCAGCGTCCCTGGTTGGCGAACGACGGGTTGTTGAACGTGGCCCATCCCTCCTGCTTGCACTGGTCCTTGTTGGTGGGTGGTGGGGTGTCGGCGACCCCATCCCCGTCACCGTCGACGACGAACGTGGCCCCCACATCCTTCGCAGCGTCCACGACCAGGCTGCAGACCCCCGTGCCCGAGCAGTCGTTGGTCCAGCCCACGAACAGCCAGCCATGTGCTGCCGTCGCGACCAGGTCGATCGCCGCGTCCTCCTGCACCCAGGCCATGCAGACGGTCGGGCAGTCGATCTCGTCGGTCGTGCCCTGCACTGTCCCCGCACCGGTCACCGTGACGGCCACCTGGTGCTCTCGGGGTACGACCTCGTATGCCACCGTCTGGCTGGTGGTGTTCCCCGCGACGTCGGTTGCGGTGCAGGTCGTGGTGAACATGCCCACCGTCGAGGTGTCCAGGGGGTCACAGGACTCGGTGTCGACACCGGACCCGTGGTCGGTCGCGCGTGGTTCCGCAGCCGCATCGGTGCTCCCCCGGACGATCTGGTGCGGCACCATCGGGTCCAGCGTGGGTGCCACCATGTCGACGTTCAGGACAACGGTCCGTTCGCCCCGGTTGTCCGCCCGGTCCCAACACTCTCCGCGGATGTACAGGGTGCCGTGCTGGACCTGTGGTCCGATGGACGCCGGGTCAGTGCATCGGTTGACCCCGGACAGCGAATCGTGTCCGTTCCACGTCACGGTGAACGGTTGGTTGTACCAGCCGGCACCGTTCGGTTCGACCGACGTCGTTGCCTCCACCGTTGGTGCGGTCATGTCGATCGAGAACACGCGGTTGTACGTTTGCGTCGCGTGTTGCCACGGGTCGTTGGTGCACCACCACGTGCAGCTGTAGGTGCGAGTCCGGTACTGTGCCCAGCAGGACAAGTAGCGTTGCCCCTCCCCCGACACGGTCGCCCGAAGCACCTGATCAGTCGTGTAGTAGTCGTCGTCGGGCAGCGCCGGCAACTCCGCCACTCGTTCCCCCTGGACGGCACAAGTTGCGGAGTGCAGCTGTTCCTCGAAGCCGTTGGAACGGCCGCGGACGTCCAGCTCGAGCGTGACCCGAACATCGCCTCCGTACCACCCGTTGACGGCACCGGAATGGACCCAGACCTGCCCGATGCCGGCGGCCGCAGGGCTCGCAGCGGGCCCGACCAGCGAGAGCATGCACAGCGCAACGGTCAGACCGGCGAGCACCGATGTGCGACGTGACGGAACCCAGAAATCGGACACCATTCCATCCCCCTTCGTTCTCGGGGGACCCGTCGGACGAGTTCTGCTGCCCCCGATGCGGAAGAATCAACACCGCCGTCGGCGAGACGTCAAGCGGGTTGTCGGCTGGTTCCCGGAAAGGATCGGCGGGCGCCGAAGGTGACATGGCGGTGACAACGGTGGACACCGTTCGACCTCCTCCGGGATAGTGCCCGGACCAGCCGCGGGCCGTTGAGGGGATCCGCGGCGTGATCGAGGGGGATTGATCCCATGGGCTTCCTGTCCAACATGAAGAACAACCTGACCGGCAGCTGGGCGAACGTGAACGTGCGAACGGCGCCGCAGCTGCGGCGGGGCGAGCCGGCCAGCGTCGCCGTCGACGTGCAGGTCAAGGACAACGACATCACCGTCAACGGCGTGATCGTGGAGCTGTCCCTGCAGGAACGGGTGTCGCTCAACGGCGTGGACCTGATGGGTGACGGGGACGACGAGCGGGTGGACGGCCGGGCGATCGAGCGGCTGCACCACCAGGAGTTCACGATCGCCGCCGGACAGCAGCTCGGCGCCAACCAGGCCGGCAGCTTCGAGGGCCAGGTCCAGCTCCCGACCCACCTGCCTCCGTCGGCCCGCGGCAGGAACGCCGAGTTCCGCTGGCAGGTCCGCGCACGGCTCGACATGAAGGGCAACGATCCGGACAGCGGCTGGCAGGTCGTCGAGGTCCACTGACCCAAACGACGCCATGGCGCGGCCCCGAGAGCACGGCCACAACCCTTACCGGGCACGAAACGGCCCTTCACCTCTCGGGGCCGCGCCCCTAGGCTCGACCCAGATCACAGCAACTTCGTGAGGGGAAGCGCTCGTGACGACCACAGAAGCTCGAGGATCCGCGGCCCATGGCCCCGAGTGGGAGCAGCGCATGGCGCTGGTGCAGCGCATACCGCTGTTCCAACGCGTGTCGCCGCTGTCCCTGCCGGAGATCGCCAACCTGCTGCAGCACACCATCGCCACCGCCGGCACGGTGCTGCTGAACCAGGGCGAGGCGGGTGACGCGATGTACCTGATCGAGGAAGGTGCCTGCCTCGTCGAGCACACCTCGACGGCAGGTACCCGGCCGCTGGCACGCCTCGGACCCGGAGAGTTCTTCGGCGAACACGCCTTGCTCGCCGGTGGGGCCCGATCAGCCACGGTCCGGGCCGAGACCGACATGTCCCTGTGGACCCTGACGCGCGATGACTTCGCGGCCCTCGCCCAGCGCGAACCGGCCGTGGGCACCGCCGTCGCCGAGGCGGCCGAGCAACGCGCGAAGTTCCGCGACGCCGGCGACTACGGGCTGATCCGCGCCGACCTCGGGGCCCTGTCCCAGCCCAACGGGCAGGTGCGGGTCGGCCGGGCCGACGACAACGACCTCGTGCTCGACTCCCGCCTGGTGTCCGCCCACCACGCGGTCCTCCGCAACGCTGGGCAGAGCATCGTCGTGGAGGACACCTCCGCCGACGGCGCCACCTTCGTCAACGGCGCTCCGGTCAAGTCCGCCACCCTCAAGGAGGGCGACCACGTCTTCTTCGGCGACCAGCACCTCGTCTGGTCGACGGGCGCGCTCAACGAGGTCGTCAGCCCCCGCGCCATCCGCATCGAGGCCGCTGGCCTGCGCAAGGAGGTCAAGGGCGGCAAGAACCTGCTGCAGAACATCTCCCTCTCCATCGCGCCCGGCGAGATGGTCGCCATCGTCGGCACCAGCGGGGCGGGCAAGTCCACGCTCATGGACGCCCTCTCCGGGGTGCGCCCGCCCACCCACGGCGAGGTCCGTTACAACGGCGAGGACGTCACCCACTCCCGCGACCGCTACCGCGAGTCCCAGGGCTACGTGCCGCAGGACGACATCATCCACCGGGACCTGCCGGTCAAGGTGACCCTCGACTACGCCGCCCGCCTGCGCTTGCCGGGGGACACGTCGAAGGCCGAACGCCAGGCCATCGTGCAGAGGACCCTGGAGGACCTGCAGATCGCCGCCCACGCCGACACCAAGGTCTCGGCCCTGTCGGGCGGCCAGCGCAAGCGGTGCTCCATCGGCGTCGAGCTGCTGACCAAGCCGCGGGTGTTCTTCCTCGACGAGCCGACGTCGGGCCTCGACCCGGCCACCGACACGGCGATGATGAAGCTGCTGCGCCGCCTGTCCCACGACGGCGCGACGGTGCTGCTGACCACCCACGCCACCAAGAACGTCCTGCTGTGCGACAAGGTCGTCTTCATGGCCCGCGGCGGCAACCTGGCCTTCTTCGGCACCCCCCGCCGGGCGCTGGAGCACTTCGGCTGCACCGAGTTCGACCAGATCTACGAGCTGCTGGAGGGAACGACGACGCCCGAGGAGTGGGCGCAGCGCTACACCCAGACCCCCGAGTACGCCTTCATCGCCCAGCTGCACGCCCAGGCCGGCCCGGCGATGGCGGACCCGGGACAGCAGCCCCGCAAGGGAGGGATCGGCCGCTCGTTGTCGCAGTTCGCGACCCTGTCCAGCCGCAACGCCGCGTTGTTCCTCTCCAACTCCGACCGGCTGGCCCCGCTGTTCATCGGGCCCATCGCCCTCGCCCTGCTGATGCTGGCGCTGTTCAGGCCGGGTGCGTTCGACCCGGACACCGACAACCTGATCGTCCCGGGCCTCATCTGCTTCCTGCTGGTCTTCTCCGGCTTCCTGATCGGGTTGACGTCGGGCCTCCAGGAGATCGCCTCGGAGTTCGCGATCATCAAGCGCGAACGGCTGGTCAACCTCAAGCTGACGCCCTACATCCTGTCCAAGATGACGTTCCTCGCGCCGGTGCTGTCGATCGGCATGGCGCTGATGCTGCTCATCCTCGGCCTGACCGACCGCATCCCCGACCTGTCGGCCAGCGAGTACGCCGCGGTGTGGTTCACGATGGTGCTCTCCACGCTGCTGGCGTTGGCGATCGCCCACTTCACCTCGGCTGCGGCGCCCAGCGCGCAGACCGCCAACGACCTTGCCCCCGCGTGGATCATGCCGCAGGTCCTGTTCTCCGGTGGCCTCTTCCCGATCGCGGCGATGATCACGGTCGGCGAGGCGATCTCGACGGTCATGCCGCTGCGCTACGGCTTCCAGGCCGCTGGCAACGTGCTGGACGTCCTCGGCCTCTACGACGCCGCCGGCGGCCCGGTGGCGGAGAATCTGGCCACCCAGTACCGGGACCAGTTCGACGTGAACCTGGCGGTGCAGTGGGCGGTCATGGGCGTGGCGGTCGTGATCCTGCTGGTCGCCGCTGGCCTGGTGCTGCGCCGCAAGACCGCGCCGCAGTGACCGACCTGCCGCGACGCGCGGCATGCTGGCCGGGATGACCGAGCAGCCCGAACCCGTCGTCCGCCGCGGCCGGCCGGAGGACCACGACGACGTCGTCGCCCTCGACATCCGTGCCTTCGAGCCGCACACCTCCCCCGGCTCGTCGATCACCGCCCGCGGCAACTTCTTCGATCGGGTCCCCGCGGAGCAGCACTTCATGGCCTGGCTGGACGGGCAGCTGGTCGGCTACATCCGGATGGGCCACCCCACGCCGCTCCCCTCCAACGCCCATGTCATGGAGATCCAGGGGCTCGCCGTCGACCCGGCGACCCGTGGGCGTGGCATCGGCGCCATGCTGGTCCGGGCTGCGCTCGACGACGCCGAACGCCGGGGGATGCACAAGGTGTCGCTGCGCGTCATGGGCAGCAACCCGACGGCCCAGCGGCTCTACCGCCGGATGGGCTTCGAGGTGCAGGGCCACCTGCGCGAGGAGTTCCTCATCGACGGCGAGTACGTCGACGACCTGATGATGGCCCGCTTCGTCCGAACGCGAACGGGGCCCGGCTGATGCCGGGCCCCGCGAACGCCGTTGCCGTGGCTACCCCACCAGGGTCGCCACCGCCTGGTCCTGCACGGCCTGGCTGACCGCCGCCGTCCCACCGGCGATGAACAGCCGGCGGATCGAACCGGCGTTGGCCGCCAGCAGCGACCGCGACTCCGGCGAACCGTCCAGGCTGGTGGGGTCGACCAGCACCAGCAGCCCGTCGAGCTGCGCCGCAGCCGGGCCGGCCGTCAGCGCGTCGGGGAAGTTGGTGCCGCTGGCCAGCATGGCCGAGCCGAAGGACGCGCCGGTCGTGCTCAGGGCTTCCTGTGTGATCGCCGCCGCGGTGGCGAACCGGCTGGACCCCGCCAGCCGCTTGGGCACGAACCCAGCGGCCTCCACGTCGTCGGCGACCTGCTCGGCCAGCGCCGCGGTGCCACCGGCCAGGTAGACCACGGCACCGTCGGCGACCAGGTCGGCAAGCGCCGCCTCGGCCACCGGGTCCAGGCCGGCCGAACCCGTCAGCAGGATCGGCAGCCGACCCGGGATGGCCAGGTTGCTGGCCGCCAGCGCGTCGGGGAACGCATCGGCGCGGACCAGGATGGCACCCGGCACCTCCCCGTCGTCCCCTGCCAGCGCCTCGGCCACCTCGACGGCGGTCTCGACACGGCCGCTGCCCGCCAGGCGGGTCACCTCGTAGTCGCTGAGGGCGTTCTCCACCGCGGCCGACAGCGCCGACTCGCCGCCGAGCAGGACCACGTCGGTCGCACCCAGGCGCTCCAGCTCGGCCGCGACCTCCGCCGCCAGGGACGACGACGAGGTCAGCAGCACCGGCGCGTCGAGGTCGGCGGCCAGGGGGGCTGCCGCGAGCGCGTCGGGGAAGTTGCCGGCGTCGGCCAGCAGCACCGTGTCGGCGCCGTTCGGGAAGGCCCGCGTCGACACCTCCACCGCGGTCTGGATGCGGCCGGGACCGGCCAGGCGCTCGACCGACAGCCCGAGGTCGCCCTCGTAGCCGTAGTCGACCGGGGCGCAGCCGGTGCCACGGGTCAGCGACACGGTCGCGGTGATGTCGTCCTCGCGGGGCGAGACGACCGCACCGCTGTCGTCGACGGTCACCTCGTCACCGGACATGGCCGTGACGTCGAAGGAGAGGCACTCGAAGTCGAAGCGCCACAAGCCGTCCTCGCGCGTGGGGTCCTCGAAGTTGTCCACGTGCCCCTCGCCGCTGTCGGAGAAGGACTCGCCGACGTTGAAGGCCGCGTCGGCCAGCTCGGGGGCAGGCTCGCCGGGCTGGGGCACGGCGTCGAGCACGTGCTGGCCGGGATGGTCACCGTTGGAGATGTTGCCGTAGCTGAACGACTCGTCGGTGTAGCCCAGCGAGATGCCCGGCTCCCATGTGATGGCACCACGGTCGGACTGGCCGTAGCCGTCGGCGTCGAAGCCGGAGCGGTCGCGGAGCTCCAGGTAGTAGGCGTGGTCGGCTGGCGAGCCCTCGGTGGAGGACACGTACTGGAAGCCCCTGGAGCAGATCGGCGCGGTGCCCAGCCCCGAGTCGGGGTCACAGCCACCGTTGAACAGCAGCGGGTCGCTGGCGCCGTCCTCGAAGTCGTTGGCGTACAGCTCCGACCCGTCGGCGGTCACGGTCACGTCGTCGATGAACCAGCCGGGTTCGGCCAGGCCCACGTCGGTCACGTAGCCGAAGCGGACGACCACGTTGTCCTGGCCGGCGTAGGCGGTCAGGTCGTACCGGTCGGTGGCGAAGCCGTCGTTCTCCGGGGCGTTGCCCCGCAGGCGGTCGATGGCGCTGGTGCCGTCCTCGTAGGACTGGGTGGTCCCGGTGATGCCGTTGCCGTAGGTGGCCTGGCAGACGTTGTTGTTCGGGTTGGTGGTTGCCGGCGTCGTGAAGCCCTCCTCGGACTCCAGGGCCGTGTAGGTCTGGCCGTCGTCGGTGGTCACCATGACGAAGCCGTAGTCGAACTCCCACTCGATGTCGAACATGGTCGCGAACGACAGCTCGACGGGGGTGTCAGCAGCCAGGTCGGCCAGCTGCGGCAGGCGCAGGTCCAGCGCACGGGCGTTGGGCGAGGAGGGGCAGGCGTAGTCGTTGCCCGACGTCGACCAGTACACGTGGGTCGGCGAGGCGCCGTTCTCCACCAGCGCCGGGTCGATCAGGATGTCGGTGGGGATGCCGGCCCGGTACATCTGGCCGTTGTGCACGTCCTCGCCCTCGAGGACGTACGGGGTGCCGTCGGGCTGGGCCCACTCGATGCGGTTGATGTCGGTCTTGGAGCCGACCATCTCGACCTCGGTGGTGCCCTCGGGCACCTCCAGCGGCACGACCCAGCCCAGCTCCTGGCGGCCGAAGGCGTCGATGTTCTGGCTGTAGTCCGACGCCATCAGGTTCCACTCGCCGTACGTGGTCAGGCCGGCGTTGGAGTAGAAGTCGGGCAGGCCGAGGGAGTGGCCGTACTCGTGGCTGATGACCGACGCGGCGTCGAAGACACCCTCGGGGTTGACGTTGTACGGACCGACGCGGACGTAGGCGGGGTACTCGGTCTCGGTGGTCGTCGTCACCGTGTAGGTGGCGTCGGTGTAGTACAGGAGGTTGCCCTCGAGGTCGGTCAGCCGGTCGTCGGAGACGTAGCCCAGCAGGCCGGTCTCGGGGTCACGGAACCCACCCTCCAGCGTCGAGGAGTGCGGCCAGATCGCGTCGTACGGGGCGGGGATGCCTCCGGGGAAGTACGCACACCCGGCGACGACGGTCAGCTGGCTCTCGCCGTTCCCACCGCAGCCGACGAAGATCATCATGAAGAAGTCGACGACGCCGTCCTTGTCGGTGTCGTACTCGTTGTAGTCGATCTCGGGGTCGGCGATGGCGGCGGCGTCGTAGACGGCCTTGCCGGTGTCACCGCAGCCCGCGTCGATGGAGGCCGGGATCGGCACGCCGAGGGCAGGGAGGACGGCCGAGCCACCGGAGTCCTGGCCGTAGTAGCCGGTGGTGCCCGGCAGGTTGTACCAACCGTCGGTGATCCGCTCGGGGTAGGTCAGCGGGTTGCCCGCCTCGCCCGGCAGGTGGACGCCGGTGCAGGTGCTGGGCGGCGGAACCGGGGCGGTGTGGAAGTCGAAGCCCTCGCCGTCGGTGCCCTCGTAGGCGAAGTCGGCGGTCTCGATCCCGGCGGACGGCACGGTGCCGTGCGGGAACAGCTGGCCGTAGCTCATCTCCTGGAACAGGTTGAACGTCGACCCCTCGTTGGCGGGGTCGTTGATGATCGTGTCCAGCAGCTCGGCCTGGTTCTGCTCGGCGTGGGAGAAGTCGAGGAACTGCACGGGCACGACGGGGAACGGCCGGTCGCCGTAGCGGGCGGTGTCGTAGCGCTCGGCCGGCGGGATGACCTTGGGGCCGTGGGAGGTGGAGGTCGCGCCGGTCGACAGCGTGGCGGTCGCCGACAGGTCCTTCCAGACGATCTGCGGGTCCTCGGTGGTGGTGTCGGCCTCGGAGATGACGACCAGCGTGGCCCGGGCGGGGCCGGTGTCGCTGGCGGGGGCCAGATCGCCCAGCGTCCAGGTCAGGGTTCCGTCGGTGCCGACGGCGGCGCTGCCGTTTGCCGTACGGACCTCGGTGACCGCGCGGCCGTCGACGGCGGGGATGGTGACCGTCAGGTCGCTGACGGGGGTGGCGTCGAAGTTGCTGACGATGACGCGGGCGGGGAACTCCTCGCCGGGCTTGACCCAGCCGACGGAGGACGTGAAGTCGTAGTCGACCTGCACACCAGCGGCCTGGGCGAAGGTCACGGCGCCGGCGCCGGCCACGGCGGTGCCGTCGGCGGCGACGGCCCGAACGGCCCACGTCTCGCGGTGGCCGTTGCGGACCGTGCCGATGGTGCGGCCGGCGGTGACCTCGGCCGGGATGTCGATGGTGAACAGGCCGTCGGCGTCGGGCACGACGGTGCCCAGCGGGAAGACCTCGCCGTCGGGGGCGTGCAGGCTGACCTCGACGGCGTCGGTCGCAGGGACCGGACGGGCAGCGCGGTCGGCGAGGTCACCGGTGGCCAGGTGGCCGCCCACGGTGACGACATCTCCCGGACGAGCGACCTCCACCGGGGCGAAGGCGGCGAAGCGCACGGACTCGCCCTGTGCGCCGGCAGGCAACGGCGCGACCATCAACGGGACGAGCAGCAGCAGCGGCAGCAGCCAGAGCAGCGAGAGCGGACGGATGGAAAGGCGCATGCGAAGCCCCCATGGGGTCGAGGAGTACGGCGTGTGACTGGCAGTCGGCGCGGTGGACTACGCACCAAGCACGGGCGACGTTACGCATGGATTTCCCTGCCGCCGGCGGCGGATCAGGCCGTGCGGTCCTCCGACGTCCCGTCGTCCATCAGCGGTGCGTGCAACCACGACACCATCTGTCGCAGGCCCTCGTAGGCCTCCAGCCGGGCGGCGTCGGTTCCCGCGGCTTCGGCGTCCTCGCAGAAGGCCCACATCCGCCTGACCGTCCGCGGGCCGGCGTGCATGATCATCTCGTGGCCCTCGCTGGCCCACTTCACGAGGGCGTAGCGCACGAGCGCCTCGACCGGGATCCCGGTCAGCTCGCCGAGCGCCTCGAAGGTCGGGAGGGGGTCCTGGCGGGTGTACTCGGCCACCTCGGACTTGAAGTTGGCGTGCGGGTCGTCGTCGTCCCAGGCGTCGGTGTAGGGCTGCAGGTCCATGCCCGCATCATGCGTCAGGCCGGCGCCGTTTCGGGACGAGCGACGTCGTCCCACGACCAGCCGTCGTCGTGCACGAACCCCTTCAGCCGTCGGCGCCGCTCGCGGCGCGAACCGTAGCGGCCGTCGATGTCGGTGGTCGTCGGCAGGGCGCCGCTGCCGACCAGGCTCCGCAGGTCCTCGGCGGTCGGCTGCGGAGGCGGTTCGTCCGCCGGTTCGATGAAGGAATGGGCCAGCGCGTCGAGGAATCCCTCGATGGCGGTGTCGAGGAGGTGCAGGTGGATCGGCGGTTCGTCGCGTCCCTGTGCCAGC
The DNA here is from genome assembly GCF_003073135.1 of Euzebya rosea. Taxonomy (NCBI): domain Bacteria; kingdom Bacillati; phylum Actinomycetota; class Nitriliruptoria; order Euzebyales; family Euzebyaceae; genus Euzebya; species Euzebya rosea. The sequence continues at coordinate 26,076 of NZ_PGDQ01000010.1, read as the reverse complement.
TCGACGAGCACCAGCGCGTCGTCGAGGATCCCCAGGGCCACGGCCAGGGCGGTCTTGCGGTGGCGGCTGTGGAAGTAGTGCAGCACGGGATAGCTGTAGTGCTGCTGGGTGAGCGTGCGGATGTGCGTGGACAGCTCGAGCGTGACGTCGACCTGCTGGCTGGTCCCGGCCTCCGACAGCAGTCGCCGGGCGACGTCGTGGGGGGTGGGCCCGAGGTCGGTGATCTGCGCGGCCACTCGCCGTTTGAGGGAGACCGCGCTGATGACCGGGACGAGGTAGGTGATGCACAGGGTGAGGAGGACGATCCCGCTGACGGACGCCACCACCGTCGCGACGCGCCCGCCGGCGCTCGTGGCGAGGTACTCGCCGTTGCCGAGCGTGGAGAAGGTCACTCCCGCGTAGTACAGGGATTCCAGTGCCGACGCCGCACGGCCGGTGGTCGCCTCCACGACGTCGCCCGTGCCGAGCAGGACCAGCCACCAGGCCGCGAGGGCGACGACGAGCCACTGGACGAGCAGGCCGACGACCACCACGAGGCCCCCGAGCTCCATCACGCCCTGATGGCCACGGGCCGCCGTGCGGATCGCGGTCCACAGGGCCCGTCCCGTCCGCCGGCTGAACCAGCCACCGGGACGCCCGCTCGCGACGGTCGTGGCCACCACGTCGACGAGCAGTCCGACGAGCAGCAGCACTCCCGCGACGGTGTGGGCCATGGCATAAGGCTTGCCCCCCGAGCACCCCCCTCGAAACGCGGGAGGGTCGGGCAACCGAGTCAGGTCACCGGCGTCAGGCCACCGGGTCGCGGTCGACGGGGCAGGACATGCAGCGGGGGCCGCCGCGGCCACGGGGCAGCTCGAAGCTGGAGATCTCGTGGACGGTGATGCCGGCCTCGCGCAGCCGCCGGTTGGTGTCGACGTTGCGTTCGTAGGCGATCACCTCACCGGGGGCGATGGCCAGCGTGTTGTTGCCGTCGTCCCACTGCTCACGGTCGGCGCGAACCTCGTCCTCGCCGGTGGTGATGACCCGCAGCTCGTCGGTGGCCATCGCGTCGGCGATGCCGCGCAGCAGGTCGGGCTGCTCGGTGACCTTCATCTTGCCCCTGGCCCCCGGCTCGATCCGGTGGGCCCGGGAGACGTTCGGCAGCTTCGGCCACACCACGATCGCGTCGCGGTCCACCTGGGTCATGACGGTGTCGAGGTGCATCGTCCCGCGCCCCATCGGCAGCTCGACGGCCAGCACGAAGTCGACCGCTTCGGCCTCGAACAGGCTGGCGGCCAGGTTCTCCACGGCGATCGGCGAGGTGCGCTCGCTGACCCCGACCGCGACGGCGCGTTCCGACAGCACGAGCACGTCGCCGCCCTCGATGGTGGCGGGGAAGTAGTCGCGCTGGTCCTCGCCGTACCACACGGGACGGCCCGACATCTCGGGGTGGTGGGCGTACATCGTCGACCACAGCAGGCGTTCGGGCTGGCGGGCCGGCTTGTGCATGGGCGAGAGCACCCGGCCGCCGTAGACGTGGGCGCTGGGGTCGCGCGTGAAGACGGAGTTGGGCAACGGCGGCACCAGGAACGCCGTCGCCCCCAGCACGCCGCCGACGAACCCGTCACCGGCGCCGGGCACCTCGTCGACGGTGACCCCACCGATCAGGTGCTCGGCCAGCTCGGCCGGCGGCAGGTCGCTGAGGTAGCCGTGCACGCGGTCGACGAGCTCCACCCCGCACGTGTCGACGGTGGCCCGGCGGCTGATCAGCGCCGACGCGAGCTCCGGATCGGACACGACCGTGGTCAGCAGGTCGGCGAACAGCCGCACGGTGACGCCGTTGTCGGCCAGCACCTTGGCGAAGCTGTCGTGCTCCTCCTGGGCCTTGCCGACCCAGACGAGCTCGTCGAACAGCAGCTGGTCCTTGTTGGCGGGTGTCAGGCGCCGCAGCTCCAACCCCGGACGGTGGAGGATGACCTCGCGCAGGCGGCCGACTTCGCTGGAGACGCTCATGACACGGCAGCGTACCGGCCGGCCTCCAGCGGGGGTGGCTGCGACGGCGACGGCAACTCCTGTAGCGTGGCTGCCGTGGAGCTGTTCCTGCTGCTGGGTGTGCTCGGAGCCGTGCTGCTCGTCGTCGGGCTGGTCGGCGGAGAGCTGCTCGACGGGGTCTTCGACGCGATCGGGGTCGACTCCGCGGGCGGGTTCTTCTCCACCGAGGTGATCGGCGGGTTCCTGTCGGCCTTCGGGTTCGGGGCGTTCCTGCTGGACGGCGCCGGGCTGGGCCAGGTCGTCGTCCTCGGCGGTGGCGGTGCTGCCGGCGTTGCCATGGGCGGGCTGGCGCTGTGGTTGTCCCGGTCGTTGATGAACGTCACCACCGACGCCACCCCGACGTCCTCGGACCTGCGGGGGGCGCTGGGGAAGGTCATCACCCGCATCCCCGACGGCGGGTTGGGCGAGGTGCGGGTCAGCCGACACGGCCATCCGCTCAAGCTGTCGGCCCGCGCGGAGGAACCCATCGATCCCGGCGTGGAGGTCGTCGTCGTCGACGTCCTCTCCCCCACCTCGGTGCTGGTCATCCGCTCCGAGATAGAGATCGGCTGAGCGCTGCACGTTCGCCGATGCCCAGTCCTCCCGTCCACCCGAACCGTCGTGGGCACACCGCCCGTGCCCAACCCAAGGGGGTAGTCAGCCAACATGGATCTGTTGCTCATCGGCGGCGGGGGCTTCATCGCCCTTGCCGTGCTCGTCATCCTGCTCGTCGTCTCGCGGTATCGCGTGGCCGGGCCGAACCAGGCGTTCATCATCACCGGCCGCAAGGGCGGGTCACCCGTCCGCAACCCCGAGACCGGTGAGGTCTCCACTGACCTGTCGGGCCAGCGGGTCATCATCGGTGCGAGCACCTTCGTGCTGCCGGTCGTGCAGAAGCTGCACGTGCTGGACCTGTCGTCGCGGCGCATCCCCGTCGCCATCAGCGGCGCCATCTCCGCGCAGGGCATCAAGTGCGACCTGGAGGGTGTGGCGATCGTCAAGGTCGGTGGCACCGACGACGCCATCCGCGCGGCAGCACAGCGCTTCCTCAACCAGCAGGGCGGCATCGAGGTCTTCACCCAGGAGGTCCTCGCCGGTTCGTTGCGTGCGATCGTCGGCCGCCTGACCGTCGACGCGATCATCAAGGACCGTGCGGCGTTCGCCAGCGCGGTCGCCGAGGAGGCCGAGACCTCGCTGACCAACCAGGGCCTGGCGCTGGACACCTTCCAGCTGCAGGACATCCGCGCCGAGGGCGACTACCTGCAGGACCTCGGTCGTCCCGAGAGCGCACGCGTGGAGATGGAGGCGGCCATCGCCGAGGCGCGGGCCCGCCAGGCGTCGGAGGAGGAGCGCCTCAAGGCCGAGGAGCAGATCGCCATCGCCCAGCGGACCCTGCGGCTGAAGCAGGCCGAGATCCAGGCCGAGACCGACGCCGCCGAGGCCGACGCCCGCGCGGCCGGTCCGCTGTCGCAGGCGGCCAAGGACCAGGACGTCCTGCAGGCGCAGGAGCTCGTGGCCGAGAAGCGCGCCGCCCTGAAGGAACGCGAGCTCGACACCGAGGTCCGCAAGCCGGCCGACGCCGAGCGATACCGCGTGGAGACCGAGGCGGAGGGTCGCAAGTCCGCGGCGATCCGCGACGCCGAGGCCGACAAGGCCGCGGCGATCGCCCGGGCCGAGGCCGAGGCCGAGCAGGCCCGGCTGTCCGGTGAGGCCGAACGGGCCCGTCGTACCGCGCTGGCGGAGGCCGAGGCGATCGAGGGCGAGAAGCGTGGTGCGGCCGAGAAGGCCCGCCGCCAGGCCATCGCCGATGCCGTCCAGCGCGAGGGTGAGGCCGAGGGTGCCGCCATCCTGGCGCGCGGCCAGGCCGAGGCGGAGGCACGGCAGAAGAACGCCGATGCCTTCCAGTCCTACAACGAGGCAGCGGTCATCGAGCTGATCGCCGGGATCCTCCCCGAGCTCGTCCGTGCAGCCAGCGAACCGCTGTCCAACGTCGACTCCATGACGATCGTGTCGACCGACGGTGCGTCGAAGATGGCCCAGTCGGTGGCGTCCAACCTCGAGCAGGGCCTGACGATCGGGACCTCGCTGACCGGTGTGGACCTCAAGCAGATCCTGTCGCGGATCGGCAAGTCGGGATCGCTGGCCCCGGCGTTCGAGGCGATGGCCGGCAGCGACACCGACGACGACGTCGACCTGGCGCCTCGCCCGCAGGACCTGTTCGACGACGAGGGGTAGGGCGCCCCTCCCGGACGACCGCGGCCGGCCCCGGGGTGGGGCCGGCCGCTGCCACGAGCACGGGTTCGGGGATCAGCCGGCCAGGATGGCCTGGATCTCCTCCTCCACCGACGCCTCGATGGCGGCGGTGCCACCGAAGACCAGCACCCGTCCCACCGAGTCGCTGATGGAGGTGATGTAGTCGGCCACGCTGCCCGGCAGGGCGTCGGCCCCCGTCAGCAGGATCGGTCCCGGCCCGACATCGGGCCGACCGACCACCGAGCCGCCCGTCAGGGCGTCGGCGAAGTTGGCGCCGGTCGCCACACCGATGGCCGAGGGGCCGTCGAAGAACGCGGCCGCCACGTTGGCCGACACCTCGTAGGCGTCACCACCGACGATCGCGTCCGCCTCCTCGGGGAACGCCTCGGCAGCCGGCGAGCCGATCGGCACGACCTCCGGGGTGTCGGTGCGTCCGTCGAGGTACGCCCTGGTCTCCGGCGGCACCGTCGCGCCGTCGGTCAGCAACACGGCCGCACCGACGGTGCCGGTCTGGTCGAAGTCGGAGTCCCCGGCCACCACCGCGGCGGCTCCCGCCACGACCGCATGCGGGAAGTCCCCACCGTCGGCCAACAGCAACGTGCCGGGGTCACCCAGCTCCGCCGCGATCGCCGTCGCGGTCGCGAACCGGTTGCTGCCACCCAGCCGCACGACCACGTAGCCGAGCTCGACGACGCGGTCCTCCACGGCCTGGCCGAGTGCAGCTGTCCCGCCCAGCAGGTACACGGTGCCGCCGGGGCTCATGACGCGGAGCAGCTCGTCCTCGCTTGCCAGCGCCAGGGCATCGGGTTGGGTCAGCAACAACGCGGCGTTGCGGGCGATGGCCAGGGCCGTCCCGGCCTGCGCGTCGGGGAAGTCGTCGCTGCGCGTCAGCACGACGGCGTCCGCCTCCCCGTCACCGAAGGCGACCTGCGATCCGGCCACCGCGGTGGTGATCCGCTCGGGGCCCTCGACGCGTTCGGTCTCCTGCATGACCTCCACCGTGTGGTCACCGCAGTCGTTGCTGGGGTCGGAGTCGTTGCTGGTCGTGCTGGCGCACGCGGTGTTGGTGATCGTGCCCTCCGCCTCGGCGATGGTGGTGATGGTCACCGTCCGGGACGCCCCGGCGGACAGCGTCCCCAGGTCGCAGGTCACCGTGGCGCCGCTGGTCGTGCACGGCGCGGAGGCCCCGACCAACGCCAGGCCAGCCGGGATGGTGTCGGTCACCACCACGGCAGCGGCGGTGTTGCGGATGTTGGTCACCGTCACGGTGAACACGACCTCGTCACCGATCAGGACGTTGCCCGGCCCGTCCTTGTCGAGCTCGACGTCCACCGTCGTGGGGGTGGTGGGGACGGTCCGGGGTTGCACCTCGAAGGCACCGCGGTCACAGACCGCCGTGCCGTCGCTGTCACCGTCCTGGGGACGCGACACCCCGCGCTGGTCGGTCTCGCCGGCGCTGCCCGCCTGACCGCACGCAATGAACGGCGCCTGGGCGAACGTCGGACTGTCCACCTGCGCTGCGCCGGCATCGATGCCCTCGCTGCCGGGTCGCAGCGCCATGCTCTGCACGGGCTCGCCGGCATCGCCGGCAAGCGGGCCGCCGTTGGGGGCGAGGCCGGCAAGGTCCTGGGAGGTCGACGGGGCGTCGCTGGGGGCCGTCAGCTCGCAGGTGCCGTCGTCGTCGGAGTTCCCACCGAGGGAGAAGAACGAGGAGGTGCTCGGGCCCATGCAGGTCGGATCGGGCGTGGCCGAGGACTGCAGGATCGAGTTGAAGAAGCCCATGACGGCGACGCCGCCGTCATCGCGGACCTCCAGGGACGCCGGCTGTGCGGTCGCGCCGGCGTACTCCGGTGAAGCCATGGGTCGCTGGTTGCCCTCCACCGTGGTGTGCAGCAGGTCCACGAAGGACGACCCGGCGGTGGTCTGGCCGTTGCCCGCGACGACCATGACGCCGGCGCCGGCGTACGCGCGGTTGAACGCGATGGTGCTGTTGTTGATCGTGCCGGCAGCGTCCTGGTTGAAGATGCCGCCGCCGTCCCCGCTGGAGTTCTCCAGGAAGAGGGTCCCCTCGATGATGTCACCGGCCGCGGGATCGTTGTAGGTGCGGTTGCCGACCCAGAGGCCACCCCCCTCGCCCCACGAGCGGTTCCCCTCGATCACGCTGTCCGTGATCCGCATGGCGACGGGGCCCGTGGAGTCCGCTTCGCTGACATGGATGCCGCCGCCCTGCTCGGGCTCCCCGCCCTCGGGGTCGCCGTTGTGGCTGATCACCGATCGATCGATCGTCAGCCCCGACGACGCCCAGATCCCTGCTCCGGCGGAGGTGACGAACTGGCGTGCGCTCGGCAGGTTGGTCTCGTTCCCGGTGATGGTCGACCGGCTGACGACGAGGTCCCCGCACGCCGACGAGGCGATCCCGCCGCCCCGCACGGCCGCGTTGTCGCGGATGGTGGAGTCCTCGACGGTGACATCGGCGCCGAACGCGGCCAGGCCGCCGCCCCTCCCCGAGTCGGCGACCACGACGTTGTCCTCCAGGACGACGTCGCGGAGGGTCAGGCTGACCGCGGACGGGTCGGCGCAGGACCCGGTGACTCGGATGCCGGCACCGTCACCCGAGAACAGCGTGCCGCCAGTGACCGTCAGGCCCTGGATGACCACGGCCACCGGGCTCGTGGGGAGTCCGGCCCGGCTGCGGTCCATCGACTCGCTGGGGGTGCTGACGTCGAAGGCACGGTCGCCGATCAGGCCCTCCCCCGCGAATGTCTGGTTGCTGCCCTCGAAGGTCGACGCGTCGACGACGACGCCGGGACCGTGGATCACCAGGTCGCCGAGGATGTCGAGGTCGCCGATCGCGGCGTTCGGCCCGGGTTCGCCGGGGCTGTTGCCGCCCTCGGTCAGCGCGATGGTGGTCGACCCGCTCGGTGGGAAGACGGCGGCGTCGAAGACGATCAGGTCCGTCGTGCCGGGCGCGTTGGTGTTGGCCTCGAGGACCGCCTCGCGGAGGGTGCAGGTGTCGCCGCCGGGTGCCGCACAGCCCGTGGGGCTGTCGACGGGGCCGTCCGCGGTGGTGTCGACGACGTAGGTGGTGCCGTCCACCGTCGGTTGTGCGAACGCCGCTGCCGGGGTCAGCACCGCCCCGAGCAGGCCGAGCGCGAGCAGGATTCGTAGCAGTCTCATGGTGTCTCCCTCTGTCCGTGCGCACGCCAACAACCGCCCCCTCCCTCGGGTGGCATGCGTCCCTCAACACCACGGAACCTAGTCCCCGAACGGTCCGTTGTGTGACACCTCACCGATCCGTAATGAAACCACCGCTGCCGAGGATCACACCCCGTGGTGCCGGGCGAGTCGCAGGAGGGCGATGACGGTGATCGAGTCGGTGATCTCACCGCGGTCGACCATGGCGAGCGCGGTCTCGACGGGCACCTCCATGACCTCCAGCACCTCGTCGCCGTCGGGGTCGGCACCCACCTGCGTCAGGCCTCGCGCCACGTAGATGTCGGCTTCCTCGGAGGTGTGGGAGTTGCTGAGGTGGACCGTCGGCCCCAGCCGCGCCCACTCCTGGGCGACGTACCCCGTCTCCTCCCGCAGCTCGCGCTGGATCGCGGTCAGCCCGTCCTCGTCCGCGCCCGTCCCACCCTCGGGGATCTCCCACGACCAGGCGTCGAAGGGCACCCGCCACTGACCGACGAGCACCACGTTGCCCTCCTCGGTCAGCGGGACGACGCCGACGGCCAGCGAGGACTGGACGATCCCGTACAGGCCGGGCTTGCCGTCGGGTCGGATGACGTCGTGCTCGACAACTGTGATCCACGGGTTGGCGTAGACCTCGCGCGAGGCCACGATCGTCCAGGGGCTGGTGGAGAGGGGCACGGACGCACCTTACGCGGCGTGACGGAATAGCCCCAGCGACCGGGGTGTTGGACCGTCACTCGACAGCTCGCCGAAAGGGTTCGACATGCCGAAGGCCATCTTCAACGGTGCCGTCATCGCCGAGAGCGACACCACGGTCGTGGTGGAGGGCAATCACTACTTCCCGCCTGACTCGGTGAAGGCCGAGTACCTCGTCGACTCCGCGACCACCTCGGTGTGCCCGTGGAAGGGCAACGCGAAGTACAAGAGCGTGGTCGTCGACGGCCAGCAGGCCGCCGACGGTGCCTGGTACTACCCGCAGCCCAAGCCCGAGGCCACCGAGATCACCGGCCACTTCGCCTTCTGGAACGGCGTGCAGGTCACGGACTGACCGTTTGGGTCGGGCAGTGCGGGTCGGGCAGTGCGGGTCGGCGGGTTCAGGCGGCGGCCGGCGCCGACCGGCGTGCCGCCGTCCGTGCGTTGGGTGACGGGCCCGCCAGCGTCGAGCGGAGCGCGATCAGGGCGAGCTCGGACTGCAGCCGCATGACACCGGACGCCCCGGCCCCGAGCGGCAGGCCCAGCAGCCGGCGCGTCCCCGGGTCGAGGGAGCCGATCGCCCCGGCCAGCGTCGGCAGGTAGCCCAACCGCAGGACCGGGTCGACGGGCGGCCACAGCAGGAACCGGAGGGTGTCCCGCCCCTGCGGACCCACCGCCAGACGAGGCGCGAACCACGCCATGCGGTCCTCCAGCTCCTCCTCCGTGGTTGGCAGCCATCCCTCCTCCACGAGGGGAAGGGAGATGCTCCCGTCGGCCAGCGCCCGCGCCGGGTCGGGGTGGGCACGGAGCACGGTCGGGTCGACGCGGGGATCGAGGAGGGCAGCGATACGAGCCTGCTCGGCGACGAAGCGGTCGCGGTCGGCCGCCGACAGCGGGTCGCTGGCGAAGTCCGCGTCACTGCGCAGCCAGCTGACGGTGCCGGCCACGGACACCCAGGTCAGCAGCTCGGGATCGCTGGCGTCGTAGGGCCGCCCGTCCGGCGCGGTGCCCACGACCCGTCGGTGTGCCCCGCGGACGGCGGCGATCATGCGCAGGGCCTCGCCGGTGGCACCGAACGTGGTGACGGCGACGTAGGCGGAGGTGTCGCGAAGCCGCCCGAGCGGGTCCTCCAGGTACCGGGAGTGCTCGGCGACGCCGGCCATCGCGAGCGGGTGGGTCAGCTGGACCAGCAACGACCGGATGCCCCCGACGATCGACGCGGTGTCGGCGTAGAGCCGCCACGAGGCCGAGTCCGGGCCGAGCAGCCCGCGGTCGCCCTGCGGGGCCGAGGTGTCCAGCGGCGGCTCACCGAACGACCGGCGCAGCCACCCCCTGGCCAGCGGTGACAGCAGCGGCACGGGCACCTGGGGAAGGCGAGCGGCTGCGCGGCTGAGCACGGACATCTGCTGCCCAGCATGCCACCCACGCGTGTCGCCCAACCGGCCACCCGTCGCGGTTCGGCGACACACACGGGGTTGGCCGGCCACCGCACCCCGCCACCGTGTCGGCGAAACGGCCACCCGTCGCGGTGGGGCGACACACCGAGTGGTGTGCCGGGGCGCGGACGGCGTAGGCTCTGGGACGTGCGCGACCTCCACCTCACCGACGACTGCCGTTACAGCAGCGTCTTCGCGCGCATTATTCGCTCGGCCACGTAGCCCAGCGATCCACCGGGCTGCGCGAGCGGCCCGGACACCGACGCACCGGTTCTCCCTGCCGCAGACACGGCCCTCCACCCACGGAGAACCCCCATGCGAGAGACCCCTCGGCTCCACACGCTGCTCGTCCGCCATCGCGGTGAGGCCCGGACCCTGACGCGCCTCCTGCTGGCCGTCGACGGGCGTGCCTGCACCGTGCTCGGCTGTGCCACCCCCGACCCGTCGACGGTCGTGCTGTGGGTGGAGGTGCCGGGCGGCCGCCTCGACCACGTGCTCGCCGCCGTCCGCCGCACCGTCGGGCTGACCGGCCTGGCCGTCGCGCGGCCGGCACCGGCCACCGCGGTGACCGGGCTGCGCACCCACCTCGACGCCGAGGGTGTCGTCGACGTCAGCCTGGCCCGTGAGGACGGGGGCGTCACCCGGCGAGGGGCCGGCGACGGCACGTCGGTGGCCGACGCCATCAGGGCGGCCCTGGTCGCCAGCGGCGCCACGCCGTCCGACCGCGAGGTCTGGCTGCTCGTGCACCCGCTGACCCGCCGGCCCACCGCGGTGCGGCTGGACACCCCGGACGATCTGGATGCCTCGGACGATGAGGAGGGGACGCTGACCGCGTGGGTGGCCGACGGTCCGAGCCCCGTGGGCGCGGTGGCTGACGTGCTGCTCGCCGGCACTGTCGGCGACGGCGGTGCCACCACCGGCCTCGGCCGGGTCTCGGTCGACGCGGCCTGACCCGCGCTACTCCCCTGCCGCCGACACGGGCAGCGGCGCGTCGTCGACGACCGTCCGCAGCGCGAACGTCGAGACGATGTCGGTCACACCCGGCAGCCCGGCGATGTAGCTGCGGTGGATGCGTTCGTAGTGGGCGACCCCGTCGACGTCGAGGCGCAGCAGGTAGTCGGCCTGCCCGGCCATCAGGTGGCACGACCGCAGTCCCGGGCAGCCGACGACAGCGGCCTCGAAGGCATCGAGCAGCTCGACCCGCTGGCTCTGGAGGGTGATGGCGACCAGCACCGTCTGGGACCGACCGACGGCATGGGGGTCCACGACGGCCCGGTAGCCGGTCAGGACGCCGTCGTCCTCGAGTCGACGCACCCGACGCAGGCAGGCGGACGGCGACAGCCCGATCCGGTCCGCCAGGGCCTGATTGCTCAGCCGACCGTCGTCCTGGAGCGCACGAAGGATGGCTTCGTCTATTCGATCGATCATGGACGACAGATCATTCGACAGATCGCCGTGTTGGCGCAAGAATCGTCCACGAACGCGGCCCTCCGACCGTTCGATTGGCAATCCCCTGCACACCCGCCGTCAGTACGGTGAACCCGCAACGGCGACGACCCAGGAGGAACCACGATGCGCATCGGCGTACCCACGGAGATCAAGAGCGGCGAACGGCGTGTCGGGCTGACCCCGGAGAGCGCGGCCGAGCTGGTGGCACACGGGCACGACGTGCTGATCCAGTCCGGCGCGGGCGCCGGCATCGGCGCCGCTGACGAGGACTACGTCGAGGGTGGGGCCAGCATCGCGCCGGACGCCAAGACCGTCTTCGGCGAGTCCACGATGATCATCAAGGTCAAGGAGCCCCAGGCCGAGGAGCGGGCGATGCTGACCGCCGACCACGTGCTCTTCACCTACCTGCACCTGGCGCCGGACCCCGAGCAGACCGCCGACCTGGTCGAGAGCGGTGCCACCTGCATCGCCTACGAGACCATCATCGACCGTGACGGGCGGCTGCCCCTCCTCGCCCCGATGAGCCAGGTCGCCGGCCGCCTCAGCGTGCAGGCCGGGGCCCACGCGCTGGAGGTCTCCCAGGGCGGCGCGGGTGTGTTGCTGGGCGGCGTGCCCGGTGTGGCACCGGCCCGGACCGTGGTGATCGGCGGCGGTGTCGTCGGCGTCAACGCCATCGAGATGGCCAACGGGCTCGGGTCGGAGGTCACCGTCCTGGACCGTGACCTCGGCGTCCTCGAGCGCCTGGCCCGCCGCTTCGGTCCGTCGCTGCGGACGGTGTACTCCACCGGCGCAAGCCTCCAGGCGGAGGTGCTGTCGGCCGACCTCGTCATCGGTGCGGTGTTGGTCACCGGCGCCCGTGCCCCCAAGCTGGTCACCGCCGAGATGGTGTCGCAGATGCGTCCAGGGTCGGTGCTCGTCGACGTGGCCATCGACCAGGGCGGGTGCTTCGAGACCTCGCGGGCCACCACCCACGCCGACCCGACCTACGTCGTCGACGGGGTCGTGCACTACTGCGTGGCGAACATGCCCGGCGCGGTGCCGCGCACGTCCAGCTTCGCGCTGAACAACGCGACCCTGCCCTACGCGATCCGCCTGGCCGACCACGGCTACCGCGAGGTGCTGACCAAGGACCCGCTGATCGCCCACGGCCTCAACGTGCACCGCGGCATGGTGACCGAGCCCTCCGTCGCCCGTGACCTGGGCTACGACTACATCGACCCCATGACGGCGATCACCCGGGCCTGAGTCGGTTCCCGGCGACGGGACACGGAGGGAACTAGTACCGACGGGACGCGACAATGGTCCGAGCGGGCCATACGAAACGCGCCGAAACCCGTACAGACTGTCACGTATCGACCCGTCAACCACTCGGTCGCACGAGCAGGCGTCGGAGCCCCGCAACCCGGGACGTCCGGTCGTACCTGCCCTTCTCGTCGCCGTAGCCGCCATCGTCGTCGCCTCCGGGACGACGGCCATGCTGGGCATCCTCGTGGGAGCGGTGGGGACCGCCGGCCTGCTGCTGCGCAGGCACCTCCTCACCGACCGGCAGCTGGGTTCGACGCTCGCCGACCTCTCGCCCACCGGGTTGTTCTGGGCCGACGCCGACGGCCGGGTGCAGTGGCGCAACGACGCATGCCGCGCCCTCGTCGGGACCGATCCCCACTGGCAGTCCTGGTTCGAGCCGGGGGCGCTGCACGGGCTGACCGTCGACGACCACGTCGAGCGCGTCCTGGAGGTCACCGGTCCGACGGGAAGCCGGCGGACCGTCCGACTCGGGCTCGACCCGAGCGGCGGCGGCGTGGCCGGCTCCCTGGTCGACCTGACGGAGGTGGCGGTCCTGCAGGACACCCTGGCCCGACGCGAGTCGGACTACGAGATGCTCGCGGTGCACGCCTCCGACATCGTGGTGCGCACCGACCTGACCGGCTTGGTGACCCACGCCAGCCCGGCGCTGTACCGGCTGCTCGGGCACGGCACCGCCGGCGTGGTGGGCAGCAACCTGACCGCGATCGTCCATCCCGAGGACCGCAGCGGGATCGGTGCCGCCGTCGAGCAGGTCGTCGCCACGGGCGCGCCCCGAGCCATCACGGCCCGGCTGATCACCAGCGAGGGCCGTGAGGCCTGGGTCGACGTGACCGTCCAGCCGCGGTCCTCCCGCCGCGGCAACGAGATCCTCGAGCTCGACGTCTCCATGCGGGACGTCACGGATCGACGGTTCGTGGAGGAGGAGGTCGTCCGCAACGAGCGGCTGCTGGAGACCGTCACCGAGTCCTCCCCCGTCGGCATCTTCGCCCTGACGGGGTCCAACTGGACCTTCGCCAACAAGCGGCTGGCGGAGATCTCCGGACTCAGCCATCGCGACCTGCTGGACGGCCGGCTCTGGGAGTTCGTCCACCCCGAGGACCGGCTGCAGCTGGAGGTCGATCGCAGCAGCTGGACCGCGCAGGAGGTCGAGGCGTCCCACGGGTTCGTCGGCGGGTACTACCGGCTGGTCCGTCCCGACGACGAGGAACGCTGGATCCACCTGCGGATGGCGCCGGTCGCGGGATCCGACGGCCGCGGCTGGGTCGGGACGGTGGAGGACACCACCAACGAGGTCACCGCCCGACAGCACACGACGTTGCTGGCCACGGTCGTCGCCGGCACGACCGACCTCGTGGCCATCCTGAACCCCGACGGATCGGTGCGGTTCATCAACCCCGCCGGACGCGAGATGATGGGCAGCAACCGCACGGCGGATCTCGTGACGCTCCACGCGGGCCGTCTGTTCGGGCCGTCCGGGTGGAAGCGGCTGTGCGAGGTTGCGCTGCCCGTGGCCACGGCCCGCGGCTCGTGGTCCGGTGACGCCGAGATCGTGACCAGCGAGGGCGCCACCCGACCGGTGTCCCTCGTGGTCATCGCCCACCGCGATGCCGTCGGCCGCATCGACCGCCTCTCCATGCTGGCCAGGGACACCTCCTCCCAGAAGGCCGTCGAGCGTCGGCTGGCACGCGCCGCCTCCCACGACCAGCTGACCGGCCTGCCCAACCGGGCCCACTTCAACGAGGCGCTGACGCGAGCCATGGCGACCGCCTCGCACAGCGAGTCGTCGGTGGCCGTCCTGTTCTGTGACCTCGACCGGTTCAAGGGGGTCAACGACACCTACGGGCACGCGGCCGGCGACCAGCTGCTGCGCGAGGTCGCGATCCGCCTCGGCGGCATCCTGCGGTCGGGTGACGTCGCCGCACGGGTGGGCGGCGACGAGTTCCTGGTGCTCGCCTCGGACGTGGAGGATCCGTCGGCCGCGCTGCTGCTCGCCGAACGTATCCGCGGGGTGCTCGATGCACCGATCACGGTGGAGGGCAACGAACGCCAGGAGGTCCGGTTGTCCTTCAGCATCGGCGTGGCCACCAGCCGCCCCGAGGACAGCCCCACCGAGCTCATCTCTCGCGCCGACGAGGCCATGTACCGCGCCAAGGACCTCGGCAAGAACCGCGTGCAGATGTACGACGCCCGCGACCGACGGTCGAGCCCCGCGACGCTGGTCGCCGAGCAGGCCCTGCGCGTGGCGATCGAGACCGGCCAGCTCCGCCTGCGCTACCAGCCGGTCCTCGACCTCGTGACCGGACGGACGATCGGCTGTGAGGCGCTGGTCCGCTGGGCGCATCCCGAGCTCGGCGTGCTGTCCCCACGGGACTTCATCGACCTGGCCGAGGACACGGGCCTGATCCGGCCGCTCGGCTCCTGGGTCCTGGCGGAGGCCATCCGGCAGGCCGGCGAATGGCATGCCGACACGACGATGCCGCCGCACCTGAGCGTCAGCATCAACCTGTCGGCACAGCAGCTCGTGGACGGTGACCTTGCCGAGCGGACCGCCGCGATGATGAAGGCGATGCGGCTGCCGGCCGACTCGTTGTTCGTCGAGCTGACCGAACGTGCGCTGGCCACCGACGAGGCCGTCGCCCGAGCCGAGCTGAACGCGTTCCGTGAGCTCGGCGTTCGCGTGGCGGTCGACGACTTCGGGACCGGGTACTCCTCCCTCGCACAGCTGCGCCGGTTCCCCGTGGACGTCCTCAAGCTCGACGCGGCCTTCGTCCGTGGCCTCGGCACCAACCCGGCCGACGACGCCATCGTGGCCACCGTACAGGGCTTGGCCGATGCCCTCGCCCTGCGAACCGTGGCCGAGGGAGTGGAGACGGTCGACCAGCTCGACGCCCTTCGCAGCCTCGGCTGTCGGCTCGGGCAGGGGTACCTGTTCAGCGAGCCCTTGACGCCAACCGCCTTCGCCGCGTTCGCCAGGCGTGGCCCGGTGGAGCTGGTCTCATCCCGCCCAGGACCGGCCGAGCTCGACGTCGACGGCAGCGGGGACCTCGCCGAGGATCGCCGCGCCGGCCGCGAGCATCCCCTCCACCAGTAGGGCCGCAGCCTCCTCACCGGCCTCGGCCGGGGCCTCCACGACCAGCTCGTCGTGCACGGTGAGGACCAGCCCGATGGGGGCCGAGGGGTCGTCGCCGAACCGGTCACGAAGCCGTCGGTCCACCTCCGCGACCGCCAGCTTCGTCATGTCCGCCCCGGCCCCCTGGATCGGCGCGTTGCGGGCCAGCGTGCCGGCCTCGTGCAGGTGGCGGGCGCGACCGAGCGGGGTCCGCACGACGTGGTGGCGCCGCGCGATCGACTCGGTACGGCGCAGCCACGCCGCGACCGAGGGGTACCCGGCGAAGTAGGCGTCCATGACCTCCTGGGCCCGCTCGACCGTCGTGCCGGTCGAGCGCGCGAACCCCCGTGCGCCCATGCCGTACATCAGCCCGAAGTTGAGCGCCTTCGCCGCCTTCCGCTGCTCGTCGGTCACGTCGTCCACGGCGGTGCCGAAGACCGTGGCCGCCGTCTCGACGTGCAGGTCGGCGCCGCGCCGGAAGACGTCGGTCAGGGCCTCGTCCCCCGACACCGCCGCCAGCACCCGGAGCTCCTGCTGGCTGTAGTCGGCGACCGCCAGCACGTGGCCGGGTTCGGCCACGAAGCAGCGTCGGTAGACCGGGTCGGCGGGGATCTGGGTGAGGTTGGGGTCGCTGTGGGCGATCCGGCCGGTGCCGACCATCTGGCGCACCCGGGCGTGGATGCGGCCGGTCGCCGGGTGCACCGCTCGGGCCAACCAGTCCCCACCCCATCCCTGGACGATCTTGGCGGCCTGCCGGTAGGCCAGGAGGGTGGCCACTGCGGGGTGCTCGGCGTGGTCGCGCAGGACCGACTCGCGTGTCGACGCCACGTCGATGCCGACCCGCCGGAGCGCCTCGGTCACCTGCTCGGGCGAGTCGAGGTTGACCGGTTCGGGGCCGAAGAGGGTCCGGGGGGACTCCTCGGTCACCATCGCAGCCTGGGCGGCATCGTGCAGGGCCGGCAGCTGCACCTCGACGGTGGCGACGAGGTCCCGCCAGGCGTCGACGTCGATGGCGATACCCCGCAGCTCCATGGCGGCGAGTGGCGCCACGGCGTCGAACTCGCAGCGCGCCACATCGACCAGGCCGCCGGCGACCAGCTCGCGGGTCTGCTGGGCGAAGACGTCCCATGTCACCCGGGCGTCCTCCGCGGCGTAGTCGATCTGCGCCTGGGTCAGGCCCGCGTTGCCGAACGTGGTGCGGATCGACTTGTCCAGCCGACGGTCCAGGCGGTGGGCGGCGATCGCCTCGAGGCTGGCGCCGACCGGGTCGGGCACGGCGGCGTCCAGCAGCTGCTGGGACAGCATGGTGTCGGCGACCCGGCGCACGGTCAGGCCGGCCCGCCAGAGCATCCGCAGGTCGAACGCCGCGTGGTGGAAGACCTTGAGGATGCCGGGGTCGGCCAGCATGTCGCCGAGCGCGGCGACGTCGACGGCTGCGACGTCGAGGACCAGGACGGGCAGGCCCGGGTCGGCGGCCACCTGCACGGTCCGGAGGTCGTCGACCCACGGGTCCCAGCCGGTCGTTTCGGTGTCGACGGCAAGGAAGGGGGCATGCTGGGCGCGGGAGAGCCAGCCGGCCACGTCGTCGGCGCTGGTGGCCAGGATCACGTCATCCACGGCAACCACCCGACCCCGACCGGCGTCGGACCGTTCGACGGGCCTCCCGCCCCGCAGCCACGAAAGGACGTTGTCCCCCGATGACCGCTCCCCACACCCCTCCGCGCCGTGCTCGCCTGCTGATCGGGTCGCTGCTGCTGCTCGCCGTCCTCGCCGCCGGGTGCGCGTCCAGCGACACGGCTGGTGACGGGGACGACGACGTGTCGGTCTCCGAGTCGGCGACGTCGACGGCGCAGGCGCCCGCCAGCGCACCCCCCGAGGAACCGTCCAGCGAGGGCCCCACCGAGGACACCCCGGCCGATCCCCCGCCGGCCCCGGGCGCGCGGACGTACACGGGCACGTTGGGCGGTGGGGACATCGAGGGCGGCTGCTTCTGGCTGGACGGCGACGACGGCACCCGGTACGAGCTGATCGCCGGGACCCGCAGCGACGTGGCGATCGACCAGGCCAACCGGGTCATCGCCGACGCCGAGGGCAACGTGATCGCCAGGGAGGGCGACGCCGTGGAGGTCACCGGCATCGTCGACGAGGGGATGGCCACGTTCTGCCAGGTCGGGACCAACCTGGTGGTCGACTCCGTGTCAGCCGGCTGACCCGGCGGCGTCCTCGGGCGGATCGACGGGTCGTTCGGCGGACGGCTCGGTCGTGACCGGGTCGGCGCTGTCGGCCGCCTCCTCGCGGGCCGCTCGCCGCTTGGCCCGACGGGCGATCCGTTCCTCACGGGCGATGCGCTCGGCTTCCTCCGGGGTCGGGGCGGTGCCGCCGAGCCGCGCGGGGAGCCACCACCGGTCGCTGTCGTCGGCAGGTGCCTGGGGGTAGCGGTCCTGCAGGTCGACCACCATGTCGGTGATCGCGGCCATCATCCGCTTGGTGACGTCGCGAGGGTCCTCGTCTGGCTCGTAGGCGATCGGCTCGCCGTACTTGATGACGATGTGCAGTCCCCGCTGGACGTTCTTCTTGACCGCCTTGGTCATGATCCGCTGGCAGCCCCAGACGGCCACCGGGATGAGGGGTGCCCCGGCTCGCATGGCCATGCGAGCGGTCCCCGTCTTGGCCGACTTCGGCATGAACGACCGGCTGATCGTGCCCTCGGGAAACATGCCGACCAGCTGCCCCTGCTGCAGCCGCTGGTGGGCCTGCTCCATGATGTCGTTGACGTCGCCGTCGCGGTCCACCGGAAGGTGCTTCATGCCACGCATGAGGGGGCCCGACACCGGATGGTCGAACACCTCCTTCTTGGCGGCGAACCGCACGAGGCGCTTGCGCTCGCGAACGCCGTAGCCGACGAACACGAAGTCGAGGTAGCCGATGTGGTTGCTGGCGAGCACCGCCGGCCCCTCCAGCGGGACGTGGTGGGCGTCCTCGACGACGACCTTCCAGCCCATGACCTTGAACGTGCTGACGAAGATGCCGATGACGGGGGTGTAGACGGGCTCCATGGCCGCGCAGCGTACCGCCGGCGCGCGGACCGGCACGATCGGGGCCTGCCTCGTCCCGGCGCGAGGACGGGCACGATCCGGTGGACTCGGTGCGGTGGGCAGCGGCACGATCGGGGCCTGGACCACGGATGGGTGGGTTGGGCCCCGATCGGGGCTGATTGGCGCGGCCGGGCAGCGGCCACGATGATGGCTACTGACCGGTAGCCACGCACCAGGAGGCCCCCAGATGAGCAGCGAGCCGCGCGAGAAGGACCGTCCGTGGCTGATGCGGACCTACTCCGGACACTCCTCTGCCAAGGCGAGCAACGAGCTGTACCGCTCCAACCTCGCCAAGGGCCAGACCGGCCTCAGCGTGGCGTTCGACCTGCCGACCCAGACCGGCTACGACGCCGATCACGTCCTGGCCCGCGGTGAGGTCGGCAAGGTCGGCGTGCCCGTCTGCTCCATCGACGACATGCGCACCCTCTTCGACGGCATCCCGCTGGGCGAGATGAACACGTCGATGACGATCAACGCCACCGCCCCCTGGCTGCTGGCCCTCTACATCGCGGCCGCCGAGGAGACCGGTGTGGACCGGGCCGTCCTTCGCGGCACCACGCAGAACGACATCATCAAGGAGTACCTGTCCCGCGGCACCTACGTGTTCGGGCCGGCCGAATCCCTGCGCCTGACCGCCGACGTCGTGACGTTCACGGTCGACGAGGTCCCCAACTGGAACCCGGTCAACATCTGCAGCTACCACCTGCAGGAGGTCGGGGCCACGCCCGTGCAGGAGGTCGCCTTCGCCATGGCGACCGCCACGGCGGTGCTGGACGAGATCCGCTCCCGCGGGGTGGAGGGAGAGGAGCTCGGCCGCGTGTTCGGCCGCATCTCCTTCTTCGTCAACGCCGGGATCCGGTTCGTCGACGAGATCGCAAAGCTGCGTGCCATGTCCCAGCTGTGGGACGAGCTCGGCCGCGACCGCTACGGCGTGGAGAACCCCAAGTACCGGCGCTTCCGCTACGGCGTGCAGGTCAACTCCCTGGGCCTGACCGAAGCGCAGCCGGAGAACAACATCGCCCGGATCGTCCTGGAGATGCTGGCGGTCACCCTGTCCAAGGACGCCCGCGCCCGCGCCGTGCAGCTGCCCGCCTGGAACGAGGCGCTGGGCCTGCCCCGCCCGTGGGACCAGCAGCTGAGCCTGCGCATGCAGCAGATCCTGGCCAACGAGACCGACCTGCTGGAGCACGGCGACCTGTTCAACGGCTCCCACGTGATGGAGGCGCGGACGGCCGAGATCGCCGACGCCGCCCGCGCGGAGTACGACCGGGTCACCGAGATGGGCGGTTCGGTCCAGGCCGTGGACTACATGAAGGCCGAGCTGGTCCGCTCCAACACCGAGCGCATGCGCCGCATCGAGAGCGGCGAGCAGGTCGTCGTCGGGGTCAACGCCTTCACCGAGTCCGAGCCGAGCCCGCTGATGACCGGCGTCGACGGCGGCATCCTCAAGGTCGACCCGGCCAGCGAGGCCGAGCAGGTCGAGCGGCTCGAGGCGTTCCGCGCCGAACGCGACGACGACGCGGTCGAGGCCGCCCTGACCGAGCTCCGCCGTGCCGTGGCCGCCGGCGAGAACGTCATGCCGGCCTCCATCGCGGCCGCGAAGGCGGGGGTGACCACCGGCGAGTGGACCCAGGCCCTGCGCGACGAGTGGGGGACCTACCGCGGCCCGACCGGCGTCAGCGCCGCCGCCGCGGCCCCCGCCGAACGGGCCGACGCGCTGCAGGCCGCCCGCGAGGCGGTTGCCCGCGCCGAGCAGCGGGTGGGCGGCAAGGTCCGCCTGCTGGTCGGCAAGCCCGGGCTGGACGGCCACTCCTCCGGTGCGGAGCAGATCGCCGTCCGTGCCCGCGACGCCGGGTTCGAGGTCATCTACGAGGGCATCCGCCTGACCCCAGGCCAGATCGTCCGGGCGGCCGTCGACGAGGACGTGCACCTGATCGGGCTGTCGATCCTGTCGGGCAGCCACGGGGAGCTGATCCCCGAGGTGCTCGAGGGGCTGGCGGCCGAGGACGCCGCCGACATCCCCGTCGTGGTCGGCGGGATCATCCCGACCGACGACGCCGAGACGCTGCGTGCCGCCGGCGTCGCCGCGGTCTACACCCCCAAGGACTTCGAGGTCAGCCGCCTGATCGCGGAGATGGCCGACCTGGTCAAGGCCCGGTAACCCCTTCGAGGGGTTACGCCGCCGGGGCCAGCCCGGCGGCCTCGGCCAGCAGCGTGTAGGACCGTCGGTGCAGCTCGGCGTCCCACACGTGACCGGCGATCATCAGCTCGTCGGCGGCGGTGCGGTCCGCGAGGGCCTGCAGGCCCTTGACGACGCGATCCGGGGTGCCGACGACCCAGGTGCTCATCACCTTGTCGGCCACCGCCCGCTCGCGGTCGTCCCACGGATGGGCCAGCGCCTCCTCGGGGCTCGGCAGCGGGCGCAGGTCGCCGTTGCGCAGGCGGACCATCGACAGGGCCCCTGACAACGCCATGCGCTGGGCGTCCTCGTCGGTGTCGGCGCAGACGACGGTGACCGCGACCATCGCGTACGGCTCGGCCAGGTCAGCCGAGGGGCGGAAGGACTGGCGGTAGGCCGCCAGCGCATCGTCGAGCGCGTCCGGGGCGAAGTGGTAGGCGAAGGCGAACCGCTGGCCGAGCAGCGCCGCGACCTGGGCGGAGAACGTCGAGGACCCCAGCAGCCACAGCGGTGGACGCAGGCCGGCACCGGGGACGGCCTGCATGCCCTCCAGGTGGTGGCCGCGGGGGAAGTCGCCGTCGAAGAACCGCACCAGCTCCTGGATCTCCTCCACGAACCGTTCACCCTGCGGGGCCGCCTCGTCGCGACGCAGCGCCCACGCGGTTCGGGGATCGGTGCCCGGTGCCCGGCCGATGCCGAGGTCGATGCGCCCGGGGTGGAACGCCTCGAGCGTGGCGAAGCGCTCGGCGACGATCAGCGGGGCGTGGTTGGGCAGCATGATCCCGCCCGATCCGACCCGGATGGTGGCGGTCGCCTGGGCGAGGTGCGCCATGACCACGTCGGTGGCCGAGGAGGCGACGGCCGGCATGCCGTGGTGCTCGGCCACCCAGATGCGGCTGTAGCCGAGGGCCTCGACGTGCTGGGCAAGGGCGACGGACCGGCGGAGGGCGTCGCGTTCGGAGCTGCCGCTGGCCACGGTGGCCAGGTCCAGCACGCCGAGGGGCACGCCGAGCTCGGCGGAGGGGGTGGGGTCAGGTGTCATCACGGTGTGCCCAACGCAGGGCGGGACGGCTGGTGTTCCCGACCGGCGGATCAGGTCCGGGCGCCCGGCGGCAGCTCGGCCTCGACCGGGTAGCCGGCGACCTCCAGCTTCTCGACGAGCTCGAGGATGTGGTCGTGGCCGCGGGTCTCCATCTCGATCTGGACCTCGACCTCCTGCACGCCGAGCTTGGTGTTCAGGCGGTGGTGCTCGATGCCGATGACGTTGGCCCGGTGCTCGGCCAGCAACGTCAGGAGCTTGGCGAGGACACCCGGCTGGTCGCCGACCCGCGTGGTGACCACGAGGTAGCGGCCCTCCTCGTACATGCCGGACTGGATGATGCGGTTCAGCAGCAAGGGGTCGACGTTGCCGCCACACAGCAGCGCGACGGTGGGCTCCAGCGTCTCGACCGCCCCGTCCAGCAGGGCGGCCAGGCCGGCGGCGCCGGCGGGCTCGACGACCTGCTTGGCACGTTC
Source organism: Euzebya rosea (assembly GCF_003073135.1). Taxonomy (NCBI): domain Bacteria; kingdom Bacillati; phylum Actinomycetota; class Nitriliruptoria; order Euzebyales; family Euzebyaceae; genus Euzebya; species Euzebya rosea. The sequence continues at coordinate 3,840 of NZ_PGDQ01000010.1, read as the reverse complement.
GACGAGCAGCAGGATCGCCCGGGCGATGGCCTCGTCGCTGACGGTGACGACCTCGTCGACCAGCTGCTCGATGTGGGCCAGGGTCAGCTCGCCCGGCCGCTTCACGGCGATGCCGTCGGCGATCGTGGACACGCTGTCGAGGGTGACCGGGTGCCCGGCGTCCAGGGATGCGCGGGTGCTGGCGGCGCCGGCCGGCTCGACGCCGATGACCCGGACGTGGGGAGCGGTCGCCTTGATGGCGGCGGCGATGCCGGCGACCAGGCCGCCACCACCGATCGGGACCAGCACCTGCGCCATGTCGGGGGCCTGGGCCAGCATCTCCAGGCCGAGGGTGCTTTGTCCGGCGATCACGTCGGCGTGGTCGAACGGGGGCACGAAGGTGGCCCCGACCTCCTCGCAGTGGGCTCGGGCTGCGGCCAGGGCCTCGTCGAAGTTGGCGCCGGTCAGCACCACCCGGGCGCCGTAGCCACGGGTGGCCTCCACCTTCGGCAGCGGTGCGTCGGCCGGCATGAAGACCGTGGACTCCACACCCATCCGTGTCGCCGACAGCGCGACGCCCTGGGCGTGGTTGCCGGCGCTCGCGCACACGACCCCGGCGGCTCGTTCGGCATCGGAGAGGCAGGCGATCCGGTTGGCGGCGCCCCTGATCTTGAACGAGCCGGTGCGCTGCAGGTGCTCGCACTTCAGCAGGACGCGCCCGCCGACCATGCTGCTGATCGCGCGGGACTCCTCCATGGGCGTGGTCTGCACGAGGGGCGCGATGCGGTCAGCGGCGGCGCGGATGTCGTCGATGTCGACGAGGGCTGGGCTGGTCATGATGCGGGGATGGTACGGCGGTCGTCGACGTCGGCATGGGCCCGTCCGGTCGCCCCGGCCCCGGACCCCGGACCCCGGCACAATGTGGGCCGTGACCACTCCTCCCAGCTCCCCCGCCCAGAACGGCCGCCGGTCCGACGACATCCGCACCACCAGCGGTCGGACGTTCGTGGTGATGTCCATGGTCTTCCTGCTGGTCCTGCTCGTGGTGCTGCTCGTGGTCTCACCGCGCCTGCAGGACCAGCTCGGCATGGGCGGCAGCCGTGGGTTCAGCGCGCCGGAGAACCCGGTCGAGGTCACGCTGGAGCTCGGCGGCGAGGTCGTCGGCGTGGCGGTGTGGGACGCGGGCGGCGTCTGCGCGGAGGTCGAGGACGGCACGGGGACGACGTACCGAACGTGCGCCGAGCCCGATCCGCTGAAGCCGATCTGGGCGATCGACGCCCCCGATGACGCCGACCCGGGTTACCTGCTCGTCGCGACGCCGCCGGACGTGGTCAACATCGAGGGGCGCACGACAGCCGGCGAGACCTTCGGCATGCTGACCCAAGCTCGCGAGCTCCCTGCCGCGTGGGCGATCGTCCCGCTGCCCGACGGCGCCGTGGTGGACACCATGACCGCGTTCGGGGTCACCAACTCCGACCTCGGCAACGCCGAGTGCGGCGTGGACACCGGTGCGACGGGCGGCGCGGAACGCCTCGGCGGCGGTTGCGTGGTCCCCCAGCAGGACTGACCGCTAGTCCGGGATGGGGTCGTCGCTGGGTCCCGGACGGCCCGGTGCCTGTCGCCGACGCCCGCGGGTGTGTCGGCCCGTGACGCGCCCGTCCTGACGCCTGGCAGGCATCGCGGGTGGTGGGTCGACGACGTCCACTGCTGGCTCCCGAGCGTCCGTGGGACTCGCATCGACTGGCGCGTCCTCGGCTGTCGCCGGCCCGCCGTCCGGCCCGGGACCCGGCGCCGTGGACTCGGCATCGGTCGGGGGGGACGGGGGGTCCGTGGCTGCGATGGCAACCGCGTCGGGGTCCACCAGCGGTTCGTCGCTCGCGGAGGGGTCGGACCCGGTGGGGACGGGGGACGGCCGGCCCATGGGATCGTGCTCCGGCGTCGGCCGGCCGGCGACCGGATCCGCGGTGGGTTCGACCGCAGCGGCACCTCCCTCGACGACCAGCCCACCGTCGGCGACGACGGTCATCGTCACCGTCGCGGAGTCGCAGAACCCCTGCACGTCACACACCCGGTACCGGAATGTGTCGACACCGACCCAGCCCCCCTGCGCGGTGTAGAGGACGCTGCGGTTCGGCTGCACCACGGTCGTGGCCCGGCCGCTCGACGGCGGCGAGACGATCGTGACGGTGGCCAGGGTCAGGCTGCCGTCCGGGTCGTTGTCGTTGCTCGTGACCACGACGGTGTGCGGGACGCCGGTGGTCGCACCTTCGGCGTCATCGACCGCCACGACGGGGTCGCCGGCGACCACCGTGACGTCGACGGTCGCGGAGTCACACCATCCGTTCTCGTCGCACACGGTGTAGGTGAAGGAGTCGGGACCGGTGTAGGTCGGGACCGAGGTGTACTCGACCCTGCTCCCGACCCGACGGGTCGTGCCGTTGGTGCCGTCGGTGGGGACCAGCGTGCTGTACTCGAAGGGCAGGCCGGGTGCGAGGTCGTTCGCCAGCACCGATATCGGGGCCTTGATCCCCTGCACGACCGTCGCGGTGTCGTCGTTGGCCACCACGGCGGCCGCACCGAGGTCCTCGACAACCACGATGGTCACCGTGGCGGTGTCGCAGAGAGCGGCGGTGTCGCAGACCCGGTACGTCATCGTGGTGGGTCCCCTCGGCGTGGTGTCCGATGGTGTCCAGAGGATGGTGCTGCCGCTGACGCTGGCCGCGCCGGTCGAGGGGGGTGACACGATGGCCAGCGTGGCTGCGTCGAGGTCGCCGTCGGGGTCGGTGTCGTTGGCCAGGACGGGCACGGGGTGGTCGACCGTTCCGCGCTGGATGGTCCCGCCGTCGTCATCGACGGCGGTGGGCGGGCTCGACCCGTTCGGGGCCACCGTGACCTGCACCGTCGCGGTGCTGCAGTCGCCGAGCAGGTCGCACACCGTGTAGTCGAACTGGTCCGTCCCGGTGAAGCCGGACGTGGGGTCGTAGCTGACCTGGCCACCCACGATGGTCGTGGCGCCGTTCGTCCCGTCGGCCGCGGAGAGGCTGTTCGGGTCGAGGTCGCCGTTGGGGTCGGAGTCGTTGGCCAGCACGTCGATGAGGACGCTGGTGTTGCGCATCGTCGCCGCGGTGTCGTCGACCGCGTTGGGGGGCGAGGCGGCCGGCGTCACGTCGAGGGTGACGGTCCCGGTGTCGCAGGTGCCGTCGGCGTCGCAGATCCGGTAGTCGAAGGCGTCGGTACCGACGAACCCGCCAGCCGGCGTGTAGCGCACCTGACCGCCCACGACCACCGCCACGCCGTCGCTGGGCGGACTGGACACCGCCAACGTCGTGTCGTCGATGTCGCCGTCGGGGTCGGTGTCGTTGGCCAGCACGTCGACCAGCACCGGGGTGTCCTCAACGGTGCTGGCGGTGTCGTCGTTGGCGGTGGGGGCCGTACCGGTCGGGTCGACCGTGACCTGCACCGACGCGGTGTCGCACGCCCCAGCGTCATCGCAGATGGTGTAGTCGAAGAGGTCCACCCCGACGAAGGAGGCCGACGAGGTGTAGCGCACCTGCCCGCCCACGACCGACGTGGTCCCGTTGGGGGCAGGGTCCACGGTCAGGCTGGCCACGTCGATGTCGCCGTTGGCGTCGGTGTCGTTGGCCAGCACGTCGATGTCGACGGGGACGGCCCGCAGGGTCGTCGCCGTGTCGCTGTTGGCGACGGGCGGCGCGTCGGGCAGGACCACCGTCACCGTCACCCGCGCCGAGGCGCAGGTGCCGTCGGCGTCGCAGATCCGGTAGTCGAAGGCGTCGGTACCGACGAACCCGCCAGCCGGCGTGTAGCGCACCTGACCGCCCACGACCACCGCCACGCCGTCGC